>JAEUJK010000191.1 GCA_016794735.1 Gemmatimonadota bacterium
TGACCGCATGAGCTCTCGACCCGACTACACGCAGCGCCCCGCCACCGGGGAGCACGCGCCGTACTACAGCACGTATGTCTCCCACGTCCCCGATGGCGACATCCTGGCGACGCTCGCCGCGCAGCACGAGCAGACCCAGGCATTGATCCGTGGCATCCCCGAGGGACGCGGCGGGCACCGGTACGCCGAGGGGAAGTGGAGCATCCGGGAGTCGGTGGGCCACATGGTCGACACCGAGCGGGTGTTCAGCTATCGCGCCATGAGCTTCGCGCGTGGCGACGAGACGCACCTCCCCGCGTTCGACGAGAACACCTGGGTCGCGAATGCGTCGTTCGATGCGCGCACCCTCGCCTCGCTCGCCGATGAATTCCGTGCGGCCCGCGCCGCCACGCTCGCGCTCCTGGGCAACCTCAACGCCACCGAGTGGTCCCGCATTGGCAAGGCGAGCATTGCGCAGATGTCCGTGCGTGCTGCGGCCTGGGTGATCGCTGGCCATGAACTGCACCACGTCGGCGTGCTCAAGTCGCGCTACCTCCAGCAGCCGTAGGCCCACTCCCGTACCCGCCGTTCCTCCGCGACGCCGCGCCCCTCGAGCGCGGCGTTGCTGCGTTCAGGCCTAACGCGGTTCACCATCCCGGCTGAGCCCGCCGCGCACGCCGTTGAGTCGCAATGAGGGCCTGTTAACTTGCTGCGGCGCCCGGGACCACGGCGCTCGAACCGTCACCCTACCTCTCGCTTGCACATGCGCCGCTTGATCCTGCTGGGTATGACCGCTGTTGCCACCGCCGCCAACGCGCAGGACGCGCCGAAGCCACGGGAGTTCACCGCCGACCTGGGCTTCGTCAGCACGACCGGCAATACCGAGGTCACCACGTTCAACCTCGGCGAGAAGCTCATCCTCCGCGCCGGCAAGTGGGAGCACAAGCAGCAGTTCGGGGCGGTGAACAGTGCACAGGATGGCAAGCAGACGTCCAACCTGTTGTTCACCAACTGGCGCTCGGACTACGGCCTGGGCAAGCGCCTCGCGCTCTTCGGCTTCGTGGGCTACGACCGCAACACCTTCGCCGGGATCTCGCGCCGATTCGAGGAAGCGGCCGGCGTGGCGGCCAAGCTGGTGACGCGGGACAGCGACACGTGGACGTTCGAGGTCGGTGTCGCCATGAACCAGCAGCGGGCGACCGACGGAACAACGCTCAACTTTGCCTCGGTACGTTCGGGCACCTTCTGGAAGCACCACTTCTCCAAGGCCGCCTACTTCTCGCAGGGCGTGGAGTTCCTGCCGTCGCTCGAGGATTCCGAGGACTACCGCATGAACACGGAGACGGCGTTCGTGGCGCCGATCTCGACGCACATCTCCATGAAGGCCGGCTACGTCATTCGCTACGACAACCTGCCGGAGCAGGGGCGCAAGGCGAGCGACCGGATCTTCACGACCGGGCTGCAGTTCAACTGGTGAGCGGGGCGGGGTGTCGCGCGGCGCCGCGTGACACCCCCCTTTCGCCTACAGCCGCGGTGTATCGCGGAGTTCCACGGCGCCCTGGGTCGCCTTCTCGCGCAGCTTGAGGTTCACCATCTCGACGGCGAAGGAGAAGGCCATCGCGAAGTAGGTGTAGCCCTTGGGGATGTGCTGCCCGAGCCCTTCGGCGACGAGGTTCGTGCCGATCAGCACGAGGAAGGCGAGGGCGAGGATCTTCACCGTGGGGTGGTCGTCCACGAAGTTGGAGATCGGCCCCGCGGCGCGGAGCATCACCCCGAGCGCGATCACGTTCGCCGCAACCATGATCTGGACCTGCTGGACCATCCCGACGGCGGTGATCACCGAGTCGAGGGAGAAGACGATGTCCACGACCATGATCTGCAAGACCACGGCGGTGAGTGACCGCGCGACCTTCCCGGTGGTGTGCTCCGCCGTGTGTCCCTCGAGCTTGTCGTGGATCTCGTAGGTCGCCTTGGCGATCAGGAAGAGGCCACCGATCAGCAGGATGAGCGCCCGGCCACTGAAGTCGATCCCGGCGATCGTGAAGAGCGGCCGCGTCAGGCGGACGATCCACGCGATCGAGAGCAGGAGCAGCAGGCGGGTGACGAACGCCCCCATGAGCCCGAGCTTCCGGGCCTTGGCCTGGTCCTCCTTCGGCAACTTCCCGGAGAGGATCGAGATGAAGATGATGTTGTCGATCCCGAGCACGATCTCGAGAACGGTCAACGTCAACAGGCCTATCCAGGCACTAGGGTCGGTCAGCCAGTCCATGCCACGCCGCGGTTGAAGGCGAGGGACAATCTAAGGGTCGAGGGGTTCGCGGGGCACGTTGCCACGCTCGCAGATCGCCATAGGTTGACGGCCATGACTTCCCCAGCGATCGACCAGGCGTCCGAGGAAACCTCGCGCGACCTCGGTTTCGGCGCCGTTGTGGCGCAAGAGAGTCAGCGACGGCTCTTGAATCCCGATGGCACCTTCAACGTCGTTCGACACGGCCTGAGCGTCCTCACCTCGCTCAGCGCGTACCACTGGCTGGTGACCATGACGTGGACGCGGTTCGTCGGGCTGCTGGGAGGCAGCATGCTGGTATGGAACGGGATCTTCGCGGCCCTCTTCCTTGCCTGCGGACCTGGCGCCCTCGTCGTCCCCGATGGGGCAGGGGTCGACCACCCCTGGCTGAGCGCATACTTCTTCTCGGTCCAGACCTTCGCGACGATCGGCTATGGACAGATCGCGCCGGCGGGGGTCGCGGCGAATGTCGTGGTCGTGCTGGAGTCCTTCCTGAGCGTCGTCTTCATCACGCTCACCACCGGGATCGTGTTCGCGCGATTTTCGCGCCCCACGGCGCGGGTGATCTTCAGCGCGCGGGCAGTCGTCGGTCCGTATCAGGGCGGGCGCGCCTTCATGTTCCGGCTGGTCAACGCACGCCGGTCACAGCTCTTTGAGCTGGAGGCCCGGGTGGCGTGTGCCTACTGGACCACCGAGCAGGGGCGGCGCATTCGACGGTTTGCCAACCTCTCCCTCGAGCGGCCGACGGTGAACTTCCTGCCGCTCTCGTGGACCCTCGTCCACGCGTTCGATGCCACCAGCCCCTTTCACGGGTTGTCAGAAGCCGCGTTCCGCGCGCTCGAGCCGGAATTCCTCGTGCTGCTGTCCGGGGTCGACGAGACGTGGGAGCAGGTCGTCCATGCCCGCTCCTCGTACGCCTCCAGCGAGATCACCTGGGGGGCGAAGTTCGCCGACATCTACGATCGACGCGATCCCGACCAGCTGGCCATCGACGTGCGGCAGCTCTCCACCATTGAGCCGGCCGCCGTCTGATCGCGCTGCGTTCGCCTAGGGGGTGAGGTCGCTCGAGTACGTGTTCAGGAACTCGAGAAAGCGGGAGACCTCGGTGATGTCGCGTCCCGAGAAGCGGATGGTGTGGGCATCCATCCGCCGGATGCCGGGGAGGTACGCGACAATCTCGGCGACGCGATAGTGCTTGAAGCTCACGTCCAGGTTCACGGGGCCACTGACCGTGTACGGCTTGAACGAGGCGCGGCGCTCCACCCCCGCCTTCGCCCTGGCGCGGATCAACTCCTGCCCGGCCTTCGGGGTCATCGTCTCCGCGGAGTGGAATGAGATCGCGCGCTTGACCTGCGCCCCCTCGATGGGGCCGGTGAAGCGCCGCACCTCCTCGATCGCCGCGTCGTCGCCAGAGATCATCACCACCGGCACGCCGAAGTGCCCGGCGATGGCCGCGTTCACGCCACCTTCGGGGACCTGCGTGCCGTTGAGCGCGACCCCGGTCAGGGTGGCACTCGACATGGTGTGGGCACGCACGCCGGCGACGTTGGACGTCCCCGAGTGGTACCCGATGAACAACACCGCGTCGAACGAGGCGTCGATCCCCTCCATCATCATGAGCGGACGCGGCCAGGACCTCACGATGCGCACATCGGCCGGGAGCTGGTCGATGAGCAGGTTCTGTCCGTTGCCGTGGGAGTCGGAGACGAGGATCTCCGTGGCCCCGGCGTCCCGCGCGCCCTGGATCGCCGCGTTCACCTCGTCCGTCATGAACTGCCTGGCGCGCTGGTACTCGAACCCGGTGGGTCCGAGCTGCTCGTTGGTCACGACGCCGGTGATCCCCTCCATGTCTGCGGAGATGTAGACCTTGAGGCGCCGCGCGGCCTGGGCAGGGGCCTGGGTGGCGGCAAGTCCGAGGACGACAGCGATGAGCGGAAGGCGCATGGTGGGGTCGCGAGACGGGAGGCGGAAAGGTCGCGCGAAACCCCGCGTTATGCGAGGCGCGCTGGCCGAGCGACGTTAGCGCTCGTGCCCCTCGTGCGTTGCCGTCGAGTCGCGCATCGGCATCGTCGCCTCGATTCGCTCCGCCACCGGGCGCGGCAAGTCGGAGAGATGCTCACTCACCACCCGCCAGCCCTCGCCGGTCTTCCTCCACACGGTCGTCCAGGTCCCTCCGATCACATGCGGCGTTCCCCGGTCGGTCCAATGGGGCACGTAGTAGTTCGCCGTCAGCACGACGGCATCGCGGCTCAGGACCTCGGTCTCGATCCGGTCCCACTTCCACGTGGGCGAGACCATGTACTGTCCCACGCCGTCCCAGAACGCGTTCACCGCCATCTGGAGCGAATCGCGCGTGGTGGTGACACGCCCCGCGGTCGCCGAGACCACCCGGCCGGAGGATGGGTAGATCGACATGAAGCGCCGCACCACGTCGCCCCTGGACAGGTCATACGCCGATTCCAGGGTGGTGCGAACCTCCCGGCCGATGGCGGTGCGCTCGGCGTCAGTCAGCGATGGCGAGCCGGTGCACGCCATGAGGGCGACGAGGGGCAGCCAGCGGGAGCGCGAGACCATGGATAGGGAGGTGAGCGGTTGCCGTGTCTACACTGAAGGTACCCAGCGGTTGCCTGTCACCATCAGTGGACAAAGACCTGTCGCCGACGAGGGACAGGTGCGTCAGGCATTGAGCACTTTCGCTGGGAGGATCCGTGGCCCGCAACGTGCAACTTTCCAGTCGCTGGCGCGGTATTCCGTAGCTATAGTTCCCGGGCGGTTCACACGGACGTCGGAGGTCTCATGCGCGCACGATTCGTCGTTGGGCTGATGGCTGGGTCGCTTGCCTGTGGCGGGTCTGGCGATACCGCCCTGAGCGACGACCTCAAGTCGGACCTCGAGGCGACCAAGTCGACGATCGAGCTGGCCAACCAGTCAGCCGGCGCCCAGCCGATGCGCTTCGTTTCGGAGCTCGAGCAGGGCAAGGCCTCCGAGCCGGTGGAGCGCACGCGGACCCCGCGTCGCGTGGCCGCCCAGACGACCGGCCCGACGCCGCAGGAGCAGACCTCTCCCGCTCCCGAGGTGCGCCAGGAAACGCAGGTCGCCGAGGTCCAGAGCGTGGCCGAGCAGGCGCCGCAGCCCGTTCCCGAGGTCTCGAGCGTTCCCAAGGTCGCGCCCCGCCCGGCGTCGCTCCCCGTGGAGATTCCGGCGGACGGAGGCGGCCGTGGGCTCGGTGCGGGCGGCATCGGCAATGGCGAGGCCGGCGCCGGCATCGGGATCGGCGAGGTGATTGGCGTGGTGATCCGGGGCGGCGCGGTTGGCCCCGATCACTGTCCGCCTCGACGTCGGCCACGCGGCCGGATCTACCCGTAACGCACGAAGGGCCGCGAACTCCGCGGCCCTTTCTGTTTCTACCGGGGCGGGATGGTGAGCCGCACCTGGTCACCGGGGCTCACCTGGATCTCGTTGGATACTGGCGTGCGGTTACCGCCCACGGGGTCCGCCAGGAACTGCAGCGTGGTCACGCCGAACACGAACTGCGGTGGGATGCGGAGTGTGGTCGTCCCGTTCCCGTTCGCGATCCCCAACCGGATGCGCGCGGTTCCGCGAAGCAGGTAAATGACCATGTCCGAGAAGCCCTGATTCTCGATGCGGACCGTCGTCGTGGGCTGCACCGGGGCCGGCGCCTGCGAGCCGTTGCCTCGGCATCCGAGGGCGCTGGCCGACAACCCGACGGTGCAGGCGAGGGCAAATCGAGAGAGGGAGCGGAGGCGCATCGATCGAGCGAAGGGATGGTCGAAGCTGCAACGGCATCTCCTTGAACACCAGCGCCTTGGCAAGGTTCAGGCACAAGGGCATCTTCCGCCCCAACGACTCCTCACACACCCACGATGCTCACGAAGGATTATCCGGATCATCATGACGCCGAACTCGTGCTGAAGCTGTACGAGATGCGTCGCGAGGCCGTCATGCGTGCCTCGCGCGCGGCGATTACTGCAGACTTCTGGCCCCGGACGTGGGACGACGTGCTGGCGGTGACCAAGCCCGATCACCCGCTCAACGCCGCGTATCGCCAGGTCGGGACCTACTGGGAGATGGTGTACGGGATGGCCAAGCATGGCGTGGTCCATTCCGAGTTCATGATGGAGAGCTGCGGCGAAGGGATCTACCTGTTCGTGCGCGTGGAGCCGTACCTGGAGCAGCTCCGCGAGCTGAACCCGTTCGCCTATCGCAACGTCGAGTGGATCGTGAAGAACTCGGAGCGCGGCAAGGCGCTCCATGAGTTGTTCCGCAAGCGTGCGCAGGCCATTCTCGCGGCGCGGTCCTAGATGCCTCCACGGAAAACGGTGGCTGTCCCGCAACCTTTCGTGGTGCGGCGGTCGAAGATCCAGGGGCGCGGCGGCTGGGCCACGCGCGACATCAAGAAGGGCGAGTGGGTCGTCGAGTACACGGGCGAGAAGATCACGTGGGCCGAGTCCGATCGTCGCTACGACGACGAGAAGATGTCGCGCCACCACACCTTCCTGTTCACGCTCGACAAGCGCTACGTGATCGATGCGGCGGTCGACGGCAACGACGCCCGCTTCATCAATCACTCGTGCGACCCGAACTGCGAGGCGATCATCACGAAGGGCCACATCTACATCGCGGCCCTCAAGAAGATCCGGAAGGGCGAGGAGCTGGTGTACGACTACAGCTACGCCCGCGACAAGAACACGACCGAGGAAGACGAGAAGCTCTACGTCTGCCG
>JAEUJK010000198.1 GCA_016794735.1 Gemmatimonadota bacterium
CGCTCGTCGCCCGCTTGCCAGCGGGCCACCAGGTCGGCATCGGGTGCCTCGGAAGGGAGCGTTGATCCATCGGCCATCGTGCACTCGCTCGTGGGACGACCCGGATCGGGTCGCGTTAAGGCTAAGCGCCCGTTCAAGCCCTCCCCGGCGGGCAGGCTGACCGGTACCTTCGGCCTTCCCATGTCGCTCACGGAGCGCCTCCTCGTGCCCAGTCGGTCTCGATTCCTCGTCCACGCTGTGTTCGCCGTCCTGATCCCGGTGGCGCTCGCGGCGCAGGACTCCACCCGCGCCGCCGTAGGTCCGGGCGGACTGTCGGAGCCCAACGCGGACCCCTTCCCCAGTACCTACCGCGCCGCCCCATCCCGGCTCACCGCCATCCGGAACGCCACCGTGATGACCGCGGCCGGGTCGACGATCCGCGGGGGGACCGTGGTGCTCCGTGACGGGAAGATCCTCGCCGTGGGCGCCAACGTGACCATCCCCGACGGCGCCGTCGTGGTCGATGGCACGGGCAAGTTCGTCACCCCCGGGATCATCGACTCGCACTCCCACCTCGGTGTCTACCCCTCCCCGGGTGTGGAGTCGGTGCAGGACGGGAACGAGATGGTGAACCCGTCGACCCCGTATGTGTGGGCCGAACATTCGGTGTGGCCGCAGGACCCCCAGTTCCCGCGGGCGCTCGCCTCGGGGGTCACCACCATGCAGATCCTCCCCGGCTCGGGGAACCTGATCGGCGGGCGGTCGGTGGTCCTGAAGTCCGTGCCGTCGGTATCGGTGCGCGGGATGAAGTTCCCGGGCGCGAAGTACGGGCTCAAGCAGGCCTGCGGCGAGAACCCCAAGCGGGTGTATGCCGCCCGTGGTCCCATGACGCGCATGGGGAACGTGGCCGGATGGCGCGCCCAATACGTGCAGGCCGAGGCGTATCGCCGTCGCTGGGACAAGTGGCTCGCCGATCGCAAGGGTGATCCGCCAGCGCGGGACCTCGGACTGGAGACCCTCGCCGACGTCCTGCGCGGCAACATCCTCGTGCAGTGGCACTGCTATACGGCGCACGACATGGAAGGCGCGATGGAAGTGGCCGACGAGTTCGGCTTCCGCATCCGCTCGTTCCACCACGGCGTGGAAGCCTACAAGATCGCAGATGTCCTGGCGCAGAAGGGCATCTCGGCCTCGCTCTGGTCGGACTGGGGCGGCTTCAAGATGGAGGCGATCGACGGCGTGCGGGCCAACCTCGCGCTGGTGCATAACGCGGGGGCGCGCGCCATCGTCCATTCCGACGACGCGAGCGGCATGCAGCGCCTCAACCAGGACGTGGCCAAGAGCCTCTCCGAGGCGCGCACCCTCGGGATCAACATCTCCGAGGAAGACGCGATCAAGTGGATCACGATCAACCCGGCGTGGGCGCTGGGCCTCGACGATCGCATCGGTTCCATCGAGGTCGGCAAGAATGCCGACGTCGTCCTGTGGGACAAGCATCCGTTCAGCGTGTACGCGCGTGCCGAGAAGGTCTGGATCGACGGCGCGATGATGTTCGACCGCCTCGATCCCACGCAGCGCTGGCGCACCGATTTCGAGCTCGGTTGGGTTCCCGAGCCTGCCGGAGGACGCGAGCGATGACACGCTTCCTGGGAGACTTGATGCAGCTCGCGTCTTGGCGTCGCCTCGCGGCGACCACCCTGCCGTCTGCCGTACGCCGCCTGCCGTCCCTGGCCGCCTTGGCCCTGACCGTCGTCGCGCCCCCCGTGCGCGCGCAGGTCGTCGCGATCACCGGCGCCACCGTGCACCGCGTCAGCGGCCCGCCGATCGAGAACGGCACCATCGTCGTGCGCGACGGTCGCATTGTCGCGGTCGGCGCGGGTGTGGCCATTCCCGCCGGCGCGCGTCGGATCGACGCGCAGGGCAAGTGGGTGACGCCCGGCATCTTCAACGCGCTCACGACCCTTGGCCTGAGCGAAGTGGGCCGACTCGATGGCACGTTCGACGCCTCGGCCTCAGGCAATGGGAACGGCATCGTCGCCTCGTTCAAGCCGTGGGAGGGATACAACCCGTCCTCGGCGTGGCTCCAGGTGACGCGCAACGACGGGATCACCACCGTTGGGTTGGTGCCGAGTGGTGGCCTGCTTGCCGGGCAGGGTGCGGTGATGGCGCTCTCCCGCGATGGCAAGGGAGTGCTCCGCGCACCGGCCGCGATGTTCGGCGACCTGAACGCGCGTGGCAACCAGGTGGGCGGCGCGCGTGGTGAGGTGTACCAGCGGCTGCGCGATGTGCTGGAAGAGGCGCGCGGTTACCCCGCACGCCGTGCGCTGGTGGACCGCAACGCCTCGCGCCCGCTGGCCGCGCGTCCGGAGGACCTGGCGGCCCTTGCTCCGGTGCTCGCCCGCACGATTCCGCTGGTGCTCGACGCAGACCGTTCCACCGACATCGAGGCCGCGCTCGCGATCGCCCGGCAATACAACGTGCGTGTGGCGGTGACGAGTGCAACGGAGGGATGGAAGGTGGCCGATGCGTTAGGCGCGGCCGGCGCGTATGTCGTGGTGGGGGCGCTCAACAACATCCCGCGCAGCTTCTCCACCCTCGGCGCGCGCCAGGACAATGCGACGTTGCTGCACCGGGCCGGGGCCAAGGTGGTGATTGCCGGCGGGACGGACGCGTTCAACGCACGCAACGTTCGGTATGAAGCGGGGGTCGCGGTGTCCTTTGGCCTGCCCTGGGATGCGGCGCTTCGGGCGATCACGCTCACGCCGGCGGAGATGTACGGCGTGGCCGCACGCGTGGGCTCCCTCGACGTCGGCAAGGACGCAACTCTCGTGATCTGGAGCGGGGACCCGTTCGAGCCGTCGACGCGCGCGGAGCAGGTCTTCGTCGCCGGCACCGAGGTCCAGGGGCCGTCGCGCCAGGACGACCTGATGCGCCGCTATCGGTCGTTGCCGGCGGACTACCGAAAGCCGTAGCCCACAGGGCCACATCGACAGGGGAACGCGCGCGCCTCCGCCCTGTCGATGTGGCTCCTGCGTCGGGACCACGCAAGAAGAAAGGGCGCCCCTTTCCAGGAGCGCCCTTCGTTCTTGTTGTCGAGCGTTTGGCGAGCGGCTTACGCCGCCGGCTCCACGGACACGCGAATGCGGCGCTTGTCCTTGTGCTCGAACTTCACGGTGCCCGCGACGAGCGCGTAGATCGTGTAGTCGGTGCCGAGGCCGACGTTGCGGCCCGGGTGCCAGCGCGTGCCGCACTGGCGCAGGATGATGTTCCCCGCGACCACGCTCTCGCCACCGTACTTCTTGATCCCGCGGTACTTCGGGTTGGAGTCGCGCCCGTTGCGCGAAGAACCGACGCCTTTTTTATGAGCCATGGGAGAGTCTCGCTCAGCCGAGGTTGATGTCGTTGATGCGGACCTCGGTGAACCCCTGCCGATGGCCCTGCTTGCGCGCGTAGTTCTTCCGGCGCTTGAACTTGAAGACGATGATCTTGTCGTCGCGGCCCTGCTTCACGATCTCGCCGGTCACCCGGGCGCCCGCGAGGGTCGGAACGCCGACCTTGGCTTCCGTGCCGTTGGATCCCAGCAGGACTTCGTTGAATTCGATGGAGGCGCCAGCGTCACCGGGGAGCGAAGGGATACGAAGCGTCGTTCCCGGCTCGACCCGGAACTGCTTGCCACCAGTCCGGATGATTGCGTAAGTCATGGTAAATCGGGCAGATGCGAGCCCAAAAAGCTAGACGGGGACCGGGGGGCATGGCAAGTGGGGCAGGAAAGATCGTCCCACGTCCCAGGGCCCGATCCCCGGGCCAGTTCGCGGGGGGCACCCGGCCCCCCGCTCGTCCTAGGCCACCGCGTACTGCTGGGTGACGTCCCGGCCGGCCCCCTTCTGGACCAGCTTGAACTCGTCCGGGCGCAGAAGTGGGTCGTCCCGGAGCTCCACCGGGAAGCCGCCGACCCGCTCCAGCTTCTTCAGGAAGTCCTTTTCGGTCTCCAGGAGGAAGAAGGCCACGTCGGGGTGGAGCTTCACGACCACGTGCTCCTTCCGCCCCTCGGCGCCCATCCGCTTGACCGACCGTTCGACCCGCCGGACGATCGTCTCGGGGGTGAACACGCGCCCGGTCCCGTGGCAGGTGGGACAAGGCCCGGTCATCGACTGGAAATGGCTCTGCCGGACCCGCTGCCGGGTCATCTCGATGAGGCCGAGGTCGGAGACCGGGAAGGCCCGCGTCCGCGCCCGGTCGCGCCCCAGATGGCCCCGCAGCTCCTGCAGGACCCGCTCCCGGTTGCTCCGGGTCTCCATGTCGATGAAGTCGGCCACGATGATCCCGCCCATGTCCCGGAGCCGGATCTGCCGCGCCAGTTCCCGGGCGGCCTCGAGGTTCGTCCGGAGGATCGTCTTCTCCGGGTCCTTCTTGCCCGTGAACCGACCCGAGTTCACGTCCACGGATACCAGGGCCTCGGTGGGTTCGATGATCAGGTAGCCGCCCGATGGCAGGTCGCAGCGCCGCTTGAACAGG
Source organism: Gemmatimonadota bacterium (assembly GCA_016794735.1). Lineage (GTDB taxonomy): Bacteria > Gemmatimonadota > Gemmatimonadetes > Gemmatimonadales > Gemmatimonadaceae > RBC101. The sequence goes on from JAEUJK010000198.1 coordinate 4,495, forward strand.
TCGCGAATCTCGGTTTCGATCTCCGCGCGGTCGAACAGGGGCACGTTCCCCTCGTAGAGGTGGATGCGTTCCACCAGCTCCGGGGCAAACCCCTTCAGGTACTCGACGATCTCGTTGTAGATCTGCTTGGAGTCCACCTCCACCTTCTCGATCTTCGTCGAGAAGACGTCGCGGATGATCCCGCGCGTGAGGCTGGTCTCGCGGTGCAACAGCGCGGGCGCGCGGACGAAGGTGTTCTTCCGCTTCACCTTCTTCCACGTGTTCAGGAGCATGTCGAGTTCGCGCTTGAACGCTTCCTCGGTGGCTTCCTCGCCAACCGTTCGCACGATCACGCCGCCCGACTTGGGGGGCAGCATCGATTCGACCTGCTCGCGCAGCCGCTGCCGCTCGGCGCGCTCACCGATCTTGCGCGAGACGCCCACGCGTGAGGCATGCGGCATGAACACCAGGAACCGCCCCGCGAGGGAGACCTGCGCGGTGACGCGTGGTCCCTTCGTCGAGATGGGTTCCTTGGAGACCTGGACGATCAGGGTGTCGCCCTTCTTGATGACATCCTGGATGGGCGGCGCCTTCGCACGACGCCCGGTTGGCGGGCCATCGTCATCGTCGTCCTCTTCTTCTTCCTCGTCGTCGTCCGGGTCGACCGGAACGACGTCAGAGGCGTGAAGGAACGCGCTCTTCTCCGTGCCGATGTCGACGAACGCTGCCTGGATGCCAGGCTGCACGGCTTCCACCCGACCGAGGTAGATGTCGCCGACCATGCGCCGGGCTTCCGGGCGATCGACGAGGAGCTCGACCAGCTGGTCGTCCTCGATGATGGCGACGCGTGTCTCGCGTGAGGTGGAGTTGATCAGGATCTCGCGCTTCATCTATTGCCCTGGCCAGGCGCAACCCTCGCGACTCGAGTGGCTGGTTCCCGGCAGGTCCATGAGGTGTGGTCCGTCGCGTGGGCGCACCCGACGAGTGCGCGCGAGGAGCCATGTGGTATGCGGGCCCGGCGTGAGGGGTGATCGTCGCAGCCCGGTTCGCGGCCCGTCGCTCAGCGGGAGCGGTGCCGTGTCGGGTCTGGCGATCGGGGGCGTGTGCCCCCTCGCCCATCACGTTCGTGCCGGTCACCGACACTGGCGTCGCCCTGCGGCGCCCCGTCGGTGACACACAGACGCGAAGGCTCGCGAGTCGCGCGAGCCATCGCAAGAAAACCATCAACAGGTCGGGACGCGGCGCGGTCACGCGGCGTACCGGAGCTTGAGGGCGAGCACGAGCAGCGCGGCCAGGTAGCCCAGCGCAGCCTTCCACTCGCCGTGCTTCATGTAGAGCGCCGACGAGAACGATCCCGCCGAGGCGCCATCGGCCCCACGCCACGGCGTGAGGCGCGGGACGAACATGGGCACATTGGCGGCATAGGCCTTATAGGCCTCGGGAAACCGCCCCGCGATGTTGGCACGCTCGCGCTCCATGGTCGGAACATAGATCAACGCGAAGAACCCTGCCACAAGCAGGAGCAGGCTCCAATGGGCCGCGAGGGCAAACCCGGCGCTGATGAGGAACGAACCGAAGTAGAGCGGATTCCGGGTGTGGGCGTACGGACCGGTCGTCGCCAGGCGGTCATTCTTCATGATGTGGCCGGAGGCCCAGGCGCGCACCAGCACACCTACCAACGCAATGCCGCCGCCAAGCGCCAGGCCACCAGGCTGCGGGCGCGCCAGGACCAGGAACGCGCCCGAGAGGATGAACCCGAGCGGCAACCGCAGCCGCTTGGCGAGGAGCGAATAACTCACGCACCAATCTCCCGCAGCAACTCGCGCGAGATGACGAGCCGCTGGATCTCGCTGGTGCCTTCCCCGATCTCGCAGATCTTTGCGTCACGCATCATCCGCTCGACGGGGTACTCCTTCGTGTAGCCATACCCGCCGTGCACCTGGATGGCCTTGATCGTCGCCCGCATCGCGAGCTCCGAGCAGAACAGCTTGGCCATCGCCGCGCTTTTGGTGACCGACTTCCCCGCCTGCAGCATGCGTGCGGCGTGGTAGACGAGATGCTTGCCGGCCTCGATCTCGGTGGCCATGTCGGCCAGCTGGAAGCTCACGCCCTGGAAGCTGGAGATGGGCTGGCCGAACTGCTTGCGGACGGTCGAGTACCGCAGCGCCTCCTCGAACGCCCCCTCGGCGATGCCCAGCGACAACGCGGCAATCCCGATCCGGCCGGCGTCGAGGGTGCGCATGAAGTTCACGAAGCCCTGCCCTTCCTCGCCAAGGCGATTCTCCGCGGGCACCTCGACGTCCTGGAAGATCAACTCCCGTGTGTCGGAGGCGCGCCAGCCGAGCTTGTCTTCCTTGCGGCCCGAGCTGAACCCCTTCATGGCCGGCAGCGAGGCATCGGTGCCGATGCCATACGGCGTGGCGCGGGCGAGGTCGTCGTTGCGCTTGGTGAGGATGAAGCTCGAGATCCCGCGCGTCCCGGCCTCGGGGTTCGTCACCGCGGTGACGACGAAGATCTCGCCAACGCCGCCATGCGTGATGAACCGCTTGGACCCGTTGAGCACGTAGCGATCACCCTTCCGCACCGCGGTGGTCCGCGTGCCACCGGCGTCGCTCCCGGCGCTTTCCTCGGTGAGACCGAACCCGCCCATCACCTTGCCCGAGGCCAGCAGCGGCACGTAGCGCTGACGCTGTTCGTCCGTGCCGAAGTACACGATCGGCGAGGTCCCGAGCGTGGTGTGCGCCGACACCGTGAGTCCATGCGACGCGTCCACACGGGCGAGCTCGTGGATGACAATCATGTACGACGTCAGGTCGAGGCCGGCGCCGCCGAGTTCCTCTGACCACGGCACACCCAGGAGCCCGAGTTCGCCCATCTTCGCGATGTTCTCCCAGGGAAACTCGGCCGACGCGTCGTACTTGGCGGCGACGGGAGCGACGGCTTCCCGCGCAAAGGCGCGGACCATGTCGCGGACCTGGAGGTGCTGCTCCTCGAAATACGTTGAGTCGTCCATGGGGAGATGTGCGGCCGGGTTCGGAGAGGCAGCTGCCAACGGCGAGCCCGCGGCCGGGGGTGCGTCTCGATGCTGGAGCCGGAATGTAATAGCGGGACGGTCAGACCCCGGAGAGGCAACCCGTGGGGCGTTTCGCGGGGTTTGGCCCCCGTTCCAAGGTCATGAAGCCCGGTTGCTCGAGCCAGCCAGTGGTCGATTCGTCCCCTGCCCCCGCGTTAGGCCCGCCGCCGCACGCCCACGTGCGTGGCTACGACAGACTGGCGCGCCTACACCGGCCGGTGGAAGTGTCCGCGCGTGAATGTGGTGCCCACGAGGCCGCGTGGCGTGCCCGCCGCCGCCACTTCCCCTTCGCCGCCGATCCAGGCCGCATACGCAGCAGTGAGCGCCGCGACATCATCCGACGCCACGTTGAACAGCAGCTGGTACCCCCGCACGCCCGCCGCGCCTAACGCCTTCACGAACTCCGATCCCTCGATGGGTCGCGAATGCAGCAGGCGGTTGCGGCACGCGGAGTCCGTCGCCACCGGGAAGGTGTACCCGGCAGGATCGGTCAACTCCACGGCGGTGTGCCGCGACACGCACAGGTCGCGGCAGGTCGTGGCGACGCGATCGAAGGCGGCCGACAGGACGCAATGTTCGATCGTCATCCCTTCCGGCCGGCCGTACAACACGACGTCGAAGCCGTGCCCCTGCCATGGGGCCACCATCGCGCGCAGTTCGTCCACCGTGAGTTCGACCGAGGCGACGATCCGCGCAATGCCGCGCTCAAACAGGATGCGCGCGGTGTGGGCGTTGGTGCAGTTGACCGCGTAGTCAGCCACCACGTCGCGCCCCGCCTGGGCCAGCTCAACGGCGAGGCCGACATGCCCCACCTGCAGCGGCAAGCCCGTGGCCAACCACTTGTCGAGCGATCGCCGTTCCTCGGGCCGGACAATCGTCGGCAGGCGGAGGCGCAGGCTGGACCCACTGGCTCGCAGCTCATCGGCCAGGGCCGTCACCCGGCTGACGGGTGGCACCGGGTGCCGGAGGAACGGATCGAGGACGACTTCGGTTGCCCCGGCTGCAGCGGCTGCCCGCGCCTGGTCGGTCGTTGCGGTCGTGGCGACGAGCCGCGTCGTGTCGGCACGCGCGTCGGTGGAGATCTGTGGCACCACCACGCAGGCATCGGCGATGGCTGCTGCACGAGACGCCTGGTCGGCGGCGCGTGCCCAGTCGCGTCGCATCGTCAGCTCCTCGATCGCCTCGGTGCGCATGGCGTTGAGCGCACTCACCGGAAGGAACAGGCCTGGTCCCACGCCCTGCACGTCGAGGGCACCGAGCACGAAGGGTGACTCCCCGAGCCGGCCGAGTTGTTCGCGCAGGCGTGTCACGTCCAGCGCGTGCTGCGTGGCCGGGGTGAGCGGTACCTCGCTTCGGGACTCCACCTGTTCGTCGCCCGCGGTCCAGATGGCCTTGAGTGCCGCGCCCGCCGCACCGAACAGGCGCACGTCGACGGTTGTCTTGCGTTGGCGCGTGGAGGGCTGCAGCGAGGCCCAGGTCGCACGCGCCCGCTCGAGCAGCGCGGCTTCGCCGTTGCGGAACACGCGCCAGCCCACGGGGACCCGGTCCCTGGTCCGCACCACCTGCCGGATGCGCCCCGGCGGGCCATCCAGCGTGCGCACCGATTGGGCAAGGAAGCCCATGCTGCGGCCGGTTTGTCCCGTCGGGGGCTCGAAGCCGAGGCCATCACGCTCGGCGATGGGGTGCGTCACCTCCACGACCAACTCGGTGCCATCGCTCCGCACGACCGTGCCGATCTCGTGGCCCCGGTTGTCCGGCTGCTCGCGCGTGATGTAGTCGCGCCCGGCGCGTCCGACCAGCATCCCAGCGGTGAACCCGCGCGAGTAGATCTGCACCAGCGGTCGCACTTCCTCGAACGAGGGGACCGACGTGTCTCCCGTAGCGAGGCGGTCGAGCCAGCGACGATATCCCTGCGTGACGGTCGCCACGTATTCCGGCTTCTTCTTGCGCCCTTCCACCTTGAGCGTGCTGATCCCTGCGGTGTGCAGTCCCTCGAGCTGGTCGTGCGCGGCGAGGTCACGCGCCGAGATCAGGTAGCCACGATCGAGTTCCGCGCCGGTGGTCGTGTCCGTGAGGACGTAGTCCTTGCGACACGCCTGCGCGCACGACCCGCGGTTGGCACTGCGTTCGGAGATCATGCCCGACATCAGGCACTGTCCCGAGTAGGAGATGCAAAGCGCCCCGTGCACGAAGGCCTCGAGCCCGAGGTGGTCGACCGCGGCGCGAATCGCCCGGATGTCCTCCAGGGTGTTCTCTCGTGCCAACACCACGCGATCGACCCCGAGGTCGCGGAGGAAGCGTGCGCCGCTGGTATCGTGAACGGTAAGCTGCGTGGACCCGTGGACCTCGAACCCGGGGTAGACCGCGGCGATCAGTCGGATGAGCCCGAGGTCCTGCACGATGGCGGCGTCGACGCCGAGATCGATGGCCTCGCCGAGATGCCGCAGCGCGTCCGGGAGCTCGGCATCCTTGAGCAGGATGTTGAGCGTGAGATACACGCGCACCCCGCGCTCGTGCGCCATCGCGCATGCCACGCCCACCTCGGCCATGGTGAGCTGGGCTCCCTCATCGCGTGCATTGAACCGCTCAGCCCCCAGGTAGACGGCGTTGGCGCCATTGGCGATGGCGGCACGAACGGCGTCGAGGGAGCCGGCGGGCGAGAGAAGCTCGGGAACTGGGGGCGTGGACACCCTGGGGAAGCTAACGGAGCCGGCCCGGGGCGTTCACCCGGGCGCGTCCGGTTACGAGTCGCGGTCCCGGCTCGCGAATCGCATGAGGAAGGCGAGCGCGACGGCGGCGATGGCCGCCCAGCGCAACTTCTCGTTCTCAAAGCGCACACCCGCCGCAAACAGGGCCAGCCCGAGGCCGGCCAACGCGAGCTTGATGACGGTGTGTCGCGGCATCGTCAGGCGCCGGGCGTGTGGTCCCGATGGATCGCGGCAACCTCTGCGGCGGGCAGGTCCAGGACCAAACGCAGGAGCGCGGTCGAGTAGACCTTCCCCTGGGCGTCGGTCTTGAGCGACAGGGTGCCGCCCCCGTCCAGCGCCCCGTGCAGCAGGAAGTTGAGGGCGTTCAGGTTGGGGAGTTCATACCGCTGCACCGGGCCGGTGATCATGCCGTGGAAATGCTGGCTGACGCGTTCGACGGTCAGCTCACGGACGAGGATCGGGTAGTACTCGGGCCGCAGCGCGATGACGCCGACGTTCGCGGTGTCACCCTTGTCACCGGACCGTGCGTGCGCGATGTCGATCAGTCGCACCTTCATGAGCGGATCTCCACGACGGGGGTCACCACGCTCTTGTCCACGAGCGCGGGCCAGTAGGCGACGATCTCCTCGACCTTCGGGCGGCCGCCCGCAAACCCGGTGACCGTTGGCGGCCCGTTGAGCACCAGCGGGGCGAGCTCGCGGGTGAACTTCTCCACCATCGCCTTGTCCGGCGAGCGGACGCCGATGCGCAGCTGTACCTCGTTAGCCTCGTGGCCATCACCGGCCAGCGGGCCGTGGGTGGCGGTGGCCCCCACGAACTCGGTGACGATGGCATCGAAGTGCATGCCGAGCATCTCGAATCGGCGGCGCAGCACCTCGTCGGCGGCGCGAGCCTTCGCCATCGCGTCGGGCCAGGCGTAGACGAGGGTGCCCACCGCCTTGAAGCCGGCGCGGTAGGCAATGGACACCTTGAGCTTATCCGTAGCCGGGCGACCGACGATGCCGGAGACGCGCACACGGTTCTCCCCGGATGCCGCCAGCTGAATGCTCGTGAAGTCGGCGGTGACGTCCGGGGTGATGTAGCTGTGCGGATCCCCCATCTCGTACACGAGCTGTTCGGTGATCGACGGGACCGAGATGCGTCCACCGGTTCCCGGGTGTTTGGTCACCTCGAAGGTGCCGTCGGCACGCGCCTCGACGATCGGGTAGCCGACGTTCCAGAGGTCCGGGATCGACTGCCAGTCGTGGAGGCAGTTCCCGCCCGAGCACTGGGCGCCGCACTCGATGATGTGTCCGGCGATGATCCCGGCGGCGAGCCGGTTCCAGTCCTCCGCCCCCCAGCCGAACTCGTAGCGCAGGGGTGCCATCGTGAGTGCGGTATCGGTGGACCGACCCGTGATGACGATGTTCGCACCCTTGCCGAGCGCCTCGACGATCGGGTCCGACCCGAGGTAGGCATTGGCCGAGAGCACGCGATCGCGCACGGTCGACAACGGCTCGCCGGTGTCCATGTTGGCGAGCGGGTGCCCGCTGGCGATGAGCGCGTCGAGGCGCGGCAGGAGGTCGTCGCCCGTGACGACCCCCAGCACCACCTTGCCGCGCACGCCGCGCTGGTCGGCCAAGGCAAGGAGTGCATCTGCGCACCCGTGAGGGTTGACGCCGCCGGCATTGGCGATGACGCGCACGCCGCGCGAGACCACGGCGTCGAGCACGGAGTCCACCGCGCCAATGAAGTCGCGGGCGTATCCGGCCTTCGGGTCACGTTCCTTCTGCTTCTGCAGGATGGACATCGTGACTTCGGCGAGGTAGTCGAGCATGAGGTAGTCCACGGGACCACCCTCGACCTGGCGACGTGGCGCGGCGAGCCAGTCGCCCCAGAAACCCTGCCCCGATGCTACGCGAACGACATCCTTCATCACACCGGCTCCGGCTGCGGGGGGAGGACGAAGGCCCCGATGTGCGGGCCCTCGTTATGCATGGTGACACGCAGGACCTGCGCGAGCACGTCGCGCGTCTCGTCGGGATAGATCACCGCGTCGACGTACCCGCGGGCGGCGGCAAACCGTGCGTCGAGCTGGTGTTCGTAGTCGGCGCGCATTTCCTCGACGGCGTTGGCCACCTCGGTGCTCGGGGCCTTGCCGGCCTGCTTCGCCGCCTCGAGGGCGGGTCCGTGCACGGCCTGGATGGCGGCCTCCCCTTCCATCACCCCCATGCGCCCGCTGGGCCATGAGAGGATGAAGTCGGGGTCGAAGCCCTGGCCGGCCATGGCGTAGTACCCGGCGCCGGAGGCGTGGTTGACGGTGAGCACGACCTTCGGGACCCGCGCGCAGGCCATGGCTTCCACGAAGCGTGCGCCGGCGCGAATGATCCCTTCGTGTTCCGCTTCGCCGCCGACCATGAAGCCGGAGACGTCCTGGATGAACAGCAGGGGGATGCCCTGTCGATCGCAGCGGTCGATGAAGAAGGCGGTCTTCTCGGCGCTTTCGGGGTAGATGATCCCGCCGAAGCGCGGGCGTTCACCCGGGCGTCCCTTGATGAGGCCGCGCTGGTTGGCGATGACGCCCACGGGAATGCCGTGGATGCGGGCGTCGCCGCAGATCATCTCCTTCGCGAGGTTGCCCTGGAATTCGTCGAGGGTGCCTTCGTCGACGACGGCGCGGAGCACCTCATGCATGTTGTACGGCATGCGGTGGTCGGCCGGGAGGAGGGCGTAGAGATCCCGTGCAGTGGATTCGCTACCGGTGGCAATGGAAGGGTTGTGCGCGGAGGCGTCGGCGGCGGTATCCTGAAATCGGGGGGGGGCCCCCCGGCCGGGTAACCGCGCGACCAATTCGCGGATCTTCGCGAGGCACGCCGCATCGTCATCCACCGCGTAATGCGCGACCCCGCTCACCTCGGTGTGCGTCACCGCGCCGCCTAACGTCTCCCCGTCGATCACCTGCCCCGTCGCGCCCTTCACCAGGTTCGGGCCACCAAGCCCCATGAACGACGTCCCCTTCACCATCAGGATCACGTCGGACAACGCCGGCAGGTATGCACCACCCGCAATGCACGGCCCCATCACCGCGGCGATCTGCGGCACCCGCAGGTACCGCCGCATGATCGAGTTGTAGTAGAACAGGCGCGCCGCACCATACTGCCCCGGAAACACCCCGCCCTGGTACGGCAGGTTCACCCCCGCCGAGTCCACCAGGTAGATGATCGGGACGCGACACCGCATCGCGATCTCCTGGGCCCGCAACATCTTCTTGATCGTCTCGGGCCACCACGACCCCGCCTTCACCGTCGCATCGTTCGCCACGATCACCACGTCGCGGCCACACACGACGCCCAGTCCGGTCACGACGCCAGCACCCGGCGCCTGCCCATCGTACTGGTCGTGCGCCACCAGGAGCCCTACCTCGACGAAGCGGCTCCCCGGGTCCGTGAGCCCGGCGATGCGCTCGCGGGCCGTCAGCTTTCCCTGTTTATGCTGCCGGGCGATCTTGTCGGGCCCACCCCCCTGACGCAGCTGCTCCTCGAGCTCCCGAAGCTCCGCGCTGAGCGCGTGCAGGCGCGACGTCACGTGGTGTGCTGCTCCCGCGCGGCGAACCAGGTCCGGATGTAGTCGATCAGGTCGGTCGTCCGCGTGCCCGGCCCGAACAATTCGCCCATCCCCTGGGCCTTCAGCGACTCCATGTCTTCCTTGGGGATGATCCCGCCGCCGGTGATCAGGATGTCCTCGCGCCCCGCGTCCACCAGCAGCTGGCGTACGCGAGGGAACAGCGTCATGTGCGCGCCGCTCAGGATCGACAACCCGACCACGTCGACGTCTTCCTGGATCGCCGCCGTGGCGATCATCTCGGGCGTCTGGTGGAGACCGGTATAAATGACTTCCATGCCGGCGTCGCGCAGTGCGGCCGCGACCACCTTGGCGCCGCGGTCATGGCCGTCGAGACCGGGCTTGGCCACGAGGACACGTATCGGACGGTTGGACATGCGATGGGGAGAGGGTTTCCGGGGCGAAAGCTAGTCGCGCCGCAGGGGCCCGTGCAGCGTGGGCGCGCTTCCGTTCGTATACGCGGCCACGTCGTCGGGCGTCACGCCTTTCGCGCCACCAGGAGCATCTCGCTCGACGTCCGGCGCAACCCCCGACCGGACCACGCGTCCTCCGCCAGCTCCACCACCAACCCGGCCGCGTTCATCAGGCGCGCGAGTTCCGTCGCCGTGTAGAGCCGGATGCGGTGTTCGCGGCTGGCGATCACCCGTGGGCCACCGGAAAAGGCGCTGTGGATCGTGAGAATCCCGGAGAGCGGGTCGAACCGCCGCTCCTGCACGACCGTCGTCCCGTTGGCCGTCGTCCACCAGTCCTTGGACACGAAGCGCGCCATGACGCCGTCGCGGCTCCCGCCATGCCACACCAGCAGGCCGCCTGGCTTGAGCACGCGGCTGAACTCCGAGATCACCCGCGCGTCATCGCGGGGATCCAGGAAGAAGCCGAACGAGGTGAAGAGGTTGAGCACGGCGTCGAACCGGCCGCTCCATGCTGACGGAAGCCGTCGCATGTCGCCGCGTCGGTACCGGAGGTTCGGGCCCGTGCCTCGGGCGCGCGCCACATCCAGGAGGGGCGCCGAGTAGTCGAGGCCGTCGACGCGGAACCCCGCCTCGGCCAGGAGGTGTGCATGCCGACCCTGCCCGCAGGGCACGTCGAGCAGCCGTGCGCCCGACGGGAGTCCGAGCACCTCCATCAGGCGTCCGACCTGCGCGCGATCCTCGGCCAGGCTGAAGATCGGCTCGAACTCGAGCAGGTACTCCTCACCGAAGTACGTCGACCACCATTCCCCTGGTGCGGCCCTCGAGCGGTCGCGGCGCTGTTTCCGTGCCGTCAGAAGAACACCGGCTCCCGATACGCGCCGAACTTCAGTTCCATCGCGTGGCGGATCTCGTAGAGCGTGCAGTTGGCCCGCGCGCAGTCGAGGATGAACGGGATGAGGTTCTGGTCCGTGCCCGCGGCCTCGGTGAGGGCGTGCAAGCGCGCGTCGACAAGCGACTGGTCGCGAGCCGCCCGCATCTCGGCCATGCGTGCACGTTGCTCCTGCTCGGCGCGCGCGCCCACCTTGAGCACCGGGATTGCCAGTTCTTCCTCGGCGGTCGTGAACTCGTTCACGCCAACGATCACGCGACGGTGCTGCTCGATCTCCCACTGCTGGCGGGCCGCACTCTCCGCGATCTTGCGCTGGAACCATCCCTGCTCGATCCCGCGCACCACACCGCCCTGCTCCTCGATCTGCGCGAACAGCGCCTCGGCGTCGCGCTCGAGGCGATCGGTCAGCGCCTCCACGTACCACGAACCGCCTAACGGGTCGCTCACGTTCGGCACGCCGGTCTCGTACGCCAGCACCTGCTGCGTCCGCAACGCGACCTGCACCGCCTGCTCGGTCGGGAGCGCCAGGGTCTCGTCCATCGAGTTGGTGTGCAGCGATTGCGTCCCGCCGAGCGCGGCCGCGAGCGCCTGGTAGGCCACGCGGACCACGTTGTTCATCGGCTGCTGCGCGGTGAGCGTCACGCCCGCCGTCTGCGAGTGGAAGCGCAACATCCAGCTTCGCGGATCCTTCGCGCCGTAGTGCTCGCGCATGCGGCGCGCCCAGATGCGCCGGGCGGCGCGCAACTTGGCGATCTCCTCGAAGAAGTCGTTGTGGATATCAAAGAAGAACGACAGGCGGGGCGCGAACGCGTCGACATCGAGCCCACGCGCCACCCCACGCTCCACGTAGGTGAAGCCGTTCGCCAGGGTGAACGCCAGCTCCTGCGCGGCGGTGGCACCGGCTTCGCGAATGTGGTAGCCCGAGATCGACACCGTGTTCCACTGCGGCGCGTGTTCTGCGCCCCACTCGAACAGGTCGACGATCAGGCGCAGCGCGGGCTCAATGGGATAACACCACGCGTGCTGCGCCATGTACTCCTTGAGGATGTCGTTCTGGACCGTCCCCCGGAGCTGGTCGGCGCGCACGCCCTGCTTCTCGGCCGCCGCGACGTAGAAGCAGAACAGGATGACGGCCGGACCGTTGATCGTCATCGAGGTCGAGACCTGGTCCAGCGGGATCCCCTCGAAGAGGACCTCCATGTCGGAGAGGCTCGAGATGGCGACGCCGGTCTTGCCCACCTCGCCTTCGGACCGCGGATGGTCCGAGTCATATCCCATCAGCGTCGGGAAGTCGAACGCCGTCGACAAACCGGTCTGGCCGTGCTCGAGCAGGAACTTGAAGCGCGCGTTGGTCTCGTGCGCGGTGCCAAAGCCGGCGAATTGCCGCATGGTCCACAACCGACCGCGATAGCCGGTGGGGTGGATCCCCCGCGTGAACGGAAATGCCCCGGGAAGCGGTGCGGCGTCGCTCGTGGTGTCGAGCGCCGTGTACACCGGCTCCACCTCGAACGCCGAATTGGTGAAGGCAATGTCGCGGCGCTCGGCACGATCGTAGCGAGCGCGCCAGGCGGCCACCTCCGCGCGCAGGCGCGCGAGTTCGGCGTCCCGGTCTTCTCCCGTGGCGTTCAGGTCGTGGATCGACGTCATGGCGTCACCGTGGTAAGGATGCCGGCTGCCCGGCGTAACAACTCGTCCGCAACATGGAACGGCGACGTTTCGCCTGAGGCAACCTGCGGCAGGTTGGCCTCGATGAACTCGCGAATTTCCGGATGCCCCCACACTCGACGACGAATGCGCTGTTCCGCCACCTCGATCAGCTGCTCCCGCCACCGCGCCCGTCGCCGCTGCTGCTGCTCCCCGCTCGCCACAAGATACTCCTGGTGCCGGTCCAGGGCCGTGATGAGGTCCGAAATTCCCTCGCCCTTTGCCGCGACCGTGCGGAGGACGGGGGGAATCCACCGGTCACTTTGTACCTCGCGTGCCGCCTGGCGTGCCGCCTTTCCCGGATTGGCGATCGCCCCCAGCTCAACCCCATGATGGGCCGGAGTGTCGGCAAGGGCGAGCCCGCCGCGCATCCCGAGCATCAGCTCGATGTCGTTCCGCATGCGGTCGGCTCCGGGGCGATCGGCCTTGTTGACCACAAAGAGGTCGGCGATCTCCATGAGCCCCGCCTTGAGCGTCTGGATCGAGTCCCCCGACTCCGGGACGAGCACCACCACGGTCGTGTCGGCCACGCGCGCGATGTCCAGCTCGCTCTGGCCCACGCCAACGGTCTCGAGCAGGATCCGGTCGAAGCCGAACGCGTCGAGCACGTCGGCCACGACCCGCGTCGCGGCGGACAGCCCGCCTAACGAACCGCGCGTGGCCAGCGAACGGATGAAGACGCCGGGGTCCAGGGCGACGCGTTCCATCCGGATGCGATCGCCCAACAGCGCCCCGCCGGTGAACGGCGACGTGGGGTCAACGGCGACCACCCCGACCCGCAGCCCCGCCGCGCGCCACTCGGCGACGAGCTGCGTGGTGAGGGTGCTCTTGCCGGCCCCCGGCGGACCCGTGATGCCGATGCGTTGCGCGCGCCCGATGCGTGGGTGCAGGCGGGTCAACAACTCGTCGTAGCCGGCGCGCTGGTCCTCGACGATGGAGACGGCACGGGCGAGCGCCGCCGGTCGGCCAGCGTCGAATTCCTTCATCAATCGCTCGATCACGCGGCGGAGCTCCCATCGGGCCGTCGCCCCGCCTCGGGTTCATCGTGTTCGTCCCGGATCTCTCCCACCAGCTCCTCCAGCAGGTCTTCGAGGGTCACGAGGCCGAGGGTCTCCCCGGCCGGTCCTTGCACGATCGCCAGGTGCTGCCGCTCACGCAGCATCCGGAACAGCAGGTCGTTGCACCGCAACGACGGCGTGGCCATCCCCACCGGGCGCAGGGTCGGCGGTTCATCGACCGCCTGGATCACGTCGAAGGCGTGGATGAAGCCGGCGACGTGGTCGATGGTCCCCGTGTACACCGGCACGCGACTAAATCCACCCTGCGCCAGCTGTCGGCCGAGGGCGGCGGCGTCGAGCGTGCGCTCCACGGCAAAGATGTCGCGTCGCGGGGTCATCACGTCGGCCACCGTGCGTTCGCCGAAATGGACCACGCCCTCGATGATCGCGATCTCGGTGTGTTCACCGACCCCCTCGAGTTCGCCCTCGCGCAGCAACTCGCCCAGCGCATCGTCGTCGGTGCGCACGTCGCCCGCATCGCGCCGGGCCTCGCCCGTGACGCGCCGCACGACGTGCAGCAGCGGGAGCAATACGAACTCGAGCAGCCGCAGGATCGGGATGAAGGGCGGGATCAGCGCCGAGGGCCAACGGCGTGCCACGGCCCGCGGAAGGAGTTGCCCGAGGATGAGCAACGCGACCGCATAGCTCAACGTGAGGCGCACCCGAGCCCAAGGATCCGTGGTGGAGGTGGCGATCACCGTCCCGGCCAGGAACACCGTGAGCGCCACGCCGGTCGTCGCGGCGAGGATGAGCCGCTGGGGACGCTCGAGATACAGCTCGGCCGTCGGCGCACCACTGAGGCGCTGTTCCACCCAATGCCGCAACCAGATGCGACTCACCGAACGAACCGCCGTGGCGGTCGCCGTGAGGATGGCAACGAGCACCACCGAGACCACGAGCAGCGTCGTCGTCGTCATGAGGCGTGCTCCTCCAGCTCCCACTCGTCCTCGGCGGACAACCGTCGCTCGAGGTAGACCCGCTCGATACGACGCCGGACGACACGCTCCACCACCACGCGGAACGACTTGATGCGCAGTTCCTCGCCGGCCTTGGGCACGCGACCGAGGATCTCGTACACGAGCCCGGCGATCGTCTCGACCTGCTCGTGGCGCAGGTCCTCGCGCACGAGCTCGGAGAGTTCGTCGAGGGTGACGCGACCGGAGACCCAGTACCGCGAGTCGTCCTCCACCTCGATACGCGCCTCATCCTCGTCGTATTCGTCGCGGATGTCGCCCACGATCTCCTCGAGCACGTCCTCGATGGTGATCAACCCCGCGGTACCCCCGAACTCGTCGGCGACGATCGCGATGTGCGACCGTGACGCCTGGAAGTCGCGCAGCTGCGCGTCGGCGGACTTGGCCGCCGGGATGAAGACCGCGGGTCGCAGCAACAGCGCCCAGTCCTCGGGCGGCTCGTCGGCAACCACCGCCGGCAGGATGTCCTTGGCGAAGATGATCCCGACGATGTTGTCGATGGTGTCCTGGTAGACCGGGAGGCGCGCGTGTTCCGCGCTGCGCACGCGATCCACCACCTCGGACCATGGCGCCTCGCGATCGACCGCGATGATGTCGACGCGCGGGACCATCAACTCGTGCACGGTGGTCTGGCTCAGGCGGAAGACGCCGTTGAGCAGCACTTCCTGCTCCTTGGAGACCTCGGCCTCACTCGCGACCACCTTCCGGAACTGCTCCGCCGTTTCCTCGATGTCCTCGTCGTCGCGCGCCGGCGGCGGGAGCAAGTGATGCAACCAGCGATCGAACCAACCGCCGAGTGCAGCCACCGGGGCCAGTAACCGCTCGGTCGCGACGATGAACCGGAAGACGGCATCGTCCGGGGTGAGCCCGCCGACCGTTCCGAGGCTGCGCGCGAGCGCCTCGGTGGCCCCGACGAGGATGACCGCGGCGATGCCGCCCAGCGCCAGCGCCATGCCGATCGACCCGCGCGCGAGGTCGAGCGCGAGGGCCACCCCGATCCCGGCGATCAGCTGCGCCATCACGCGCGCGAACGCCAGGGCGCGATGGGCACGCTCCCGACGCGCATGCAGCGCACGCATCGGCTCCGGCAGCGCGGCGTCGGGATCGATCGCCAGCAGGGCCCCATCCGCCGCCGCGCACGCATACGCCACCTGTGCGCCGATCAGCGTGAGGACGATGCCTAACAACATCAGGCGATCCCCCGGCGTGCCGCGTCGCGCAGCAGGCGTTCCTGCCGGCGCCACATCGGCGACTGTTCACGACCGTCGCCCTCGGGGTGCTCCCATCCGAGCGCGTGCAGGACGCCGTGCACCACCAGCCGTCGACATTCGTCCACGAACGTGGTGCCCAGCGCGCGGGCGTTGTCGCGGGCCACCTCGGGGGAAATCCAGATCTCGCCCACGACCGGTGCGCCCGTATTCCAACGCACATGTTGCAGCGTCACGATGTCGGTCGGCCCAGGGACCCCCGTCAGGCGCCGGTGCACGGTGGCGATCTGTCGGCGCCCGACAAACGAGAAGCTCACCGCGGCATGGCGGACCGACTCCCGCGAGAGCACGTACGTCGCGAGGGCACGGATGCGACGGTCGGCGAGGGGCAGCCGCGTCGTCGCCCGATCACGGAGCACCGTGATCTCGATACCAGGTCCGCCCTGGGGAGGGTCCTCACCCACGGCTGCCGTTCCCCGCGGTGTCTTCCTCATAGGCCTTGATGATCTGGCGCACGAGGCGATGACGCACGACGTCCACGTCGGTGAGGTAATGGATGGCGATGCCCTCGATGCCGCGCAGGATGCGCTCGATCTGCAACAACCCGGATTCCTCGCGGCGCGGCAGGTCGACCTGGGTCTTGTCCCCGGTGATGACCGTCTGCGAGTTCGCCCCGAGTCGCGTGAGGAACATCTTCATCTGCGCGTTCGTCGCGTTCTGCGCCTCGTCGAGGATCACGAACGCGTCACTCAACGTGCGTCCCCGCATGTAGGCGAGCGGGGCGATCTCGATGGTCCGCGTCTCGAGCGCGCGCTGCATGCGCTCCGCGGGCATCATGTCCTCGAGCGCGTCGTACAGCGGCCGGAGGTACGGGTCGACCTTGGCCTGCATGTCGCCCGGGAGGAACCCGAGGCTCTCCCCCGCTTCCACGGCCGGTCGGGCGAGCACGATGCGGCGCACGCGCTTGCGCGAGAGCGCATCCACGGCGGCTGCAACGGCAAGGTAGGTCTTTCCGGTGCCCGCCGGGCCGATCCCGATCACGATGTCGTGCTCGGCGATGGCGCGCAGGTATTCCGCCTGGCCGGGGGACTTCGGCTGGATGATCTTCCGGACGCCCGGAAGGACGATCCGCACCTCGCCATTGGCCGCCCCGGCGTCGCGGGCCTGCTCGAGGCTCGCGCGCAGGATGTCGTCCGCGTCGAAGATCACCCGCTGCCGCGCGGCGTCGATCATGCGCTGGGCGATCGGGACCGCACGCGCGACCGCTTCCGGGTCGCCCGCCAGGGTGAGCACGTCCCCACGCAATGACACGCGCACCGCGGTCAGCTTGGCGAGTTCGTTCAGGTTCACGTCGTTGACGCCGGTCAGCAGGAGGGGATCCGCCCCCTCCACGCTGAGGCGCTGCGACAGCGTCTCGTCAGGCACGCGGCGTCCGGGTCATGAGGTTCAGCGCCTCGAGATCCC
Source organism: Gemmatimonadota bacterium (assembly GCA_016794735.1). Taxonomy (GTDB): domain Bacteria; phylum Gemmatimonadota; class Gemmatimonadetes; order Gemmatimonadales; family Gemmatimonadaceae; genus RBC101. The sequence continues at coordinate 21,565 of JAEUJK010000198.1, forward strand.
TCGCGTTCACCGTGGTCGGCGCGCCCTCGAACAGCGCGCGCGCGGCCGTGGTCTTGGGGAAGGCGATCACGTCGCGGAGCGACGGGGCACCGGCCAGCAACATCGCAATCCGATCGAAGCCCAGCGCGAAGCCGCCATGCGGCGGTGCGCCGGCCCCGAGGCCGTCGAGCAGGAAGCCGAAGCGGCGCGCCTGCTCATCGGCGGGAATCCCGAGCAACTGGAAGATGGTCGCCTGCAACACCGGGTTGGTGATGCGGATCGACCCGCTGCCGAGCTCGTTGCCGTTGTACACGGCGTCGTAGTGCTGGGCGCGCACCCGGCCCGGGTCACTTTCCAGGAAGCCGAAGTCGTCGCCGTGCGGCGAGGTGAACGGGTGGTGCGCCGGGACGTGCGCCCCGGTTTCCGGGTCATGCTCGAACAAGGGGAAGTCCACCACCCAGCAGAACGCATGCGCGGTCTCGGGGGTGACCCCCGGTCGGCGCGTCACCGCCGTGCGCACCGCATGCAACGCGGGCGACGTCACGGCATCTGCCCCAACGACGGCAAGCAGCACGTCACCCGTGGCGCCGGTCACCGCACCAAGGAAGGCGGCACCGAGCGCCTTCGCGCCCTGCCCTTCCCAGCCAGCGTCCGTGCGACGCACCCAGATGAGCCCGCCCGCACCAGCTTCCTTTGCCGAAGCCGTGAGGCCGTCGAGTTCCTTGCGGGACATGTCCGCCGCGCCAGCGACGCGCAGCCCGCGCAGGCGCCCACCAGCCGCGATCGCGTCGGTGACGAACGGTGCCGCGTCAGCGCCGACATGGGCGGACAGGTCAGTGATCTGCAAGCGGAAGCGCAGGTCCGGCTTGTCGATCCCATAACGTTCCATCGCCTCACGCCACGTGAGGCGCGGGAACGGGCGCGGGATCTCGTGGCCAGCCTCCTGCCACAGGTCCACCAGGACCGTCTCCACCACGCGTTGCACGTCCTCCTGCGTGACGAAGCTCGCTTCCAGGTCGATCTGCGTGAACTCCGGCTGGCGATCGGCGCGCAGGTCCTCGTCGCGAAAGCAGCGCGCGATCTGGAAGTAGCGATCGTACCCCGCGACCATCAGCAACTGCTTGTAGATCTGCGGCGACTGCGGGAGGGCGTAGAACTCACCGGGATGCACGCGACTCGGCACCAGGTAGTCCCGCGCCCCCTCGGGCGTGGGCTTGGTGAGGATCGGGGTCTCGACCTCGAGGAAGCCGAGCCCCGACATCGTCGCCCGTGCGCGCTGGAGCAGGCGGTGCCGCATGATGAGGTTGGCCTGCAGCTCGGCGCGGCGCAGGTCGAGCACGCGGTGCTTGAGCCGCAGTTCCTCCGCGGCGAGCTTGTCGCCCTTGCTGCGGGCCACGGGGATGGCGGGAATCGCCGCCGGTCCAACGACAGACAAACTCGTCGCAACCACCTCGACGTCGCCCGTCGCCAGCTCCGGATTGCGCCCCTCCACCGGGCGCGCCACGACGTCCCCATGCACGAGGACGACCGTTTCCGGTGTCAGCTGGCCGGCGAGGGTCATGGTCGCGGCGTCGCAGCGCGCGGGATCGAACGAGACCTGCACGATGCCGTCCCGATCCCTCAGGTCGAGGAACACGAGTCCGCCGAGGTCCCGCGTGCGGTGCACCCACCCCCCAAGGCGAACCTTCGAACCGGCGTCACTCGAACGCAACGCACCGCAGCGGTGGCTGCGCATCCCGGTTTCCACCGACCAATCACGACTCACGTACCGACTCCTGGCGCAGCGCGCCTGAAAGACTGCCGCACCGAACGACGCGCGATCCTGGAACGATCACGAGGTCCGGAGGGTGATCACGACAATGTGAGGGGAGAGCCGAATCTAGCGCATCGGCCGGAATGCCGGGAGCATGATCGTTGACCCCGAGGGAGAGATTCAACTAGGTTAACCCATTGGCACGCTTGCAGTTGGGCAACTCCGTGTAACGACCCCCGATGGCGATCGAGCGAGAAAACCTCCTGGCCCTGCCGCTCGACGTCGCGCGCGAGCGGATTTCGGCGTTTTTGGAGGCCCGCGGCGAGCCCCGCTTTCGGGTGGACCAGGTGTTCCGCCGGCTGTGGGCCGACCCTGTGCGGACCTTCGAGGAGATCACCGAACTCCCGCGGGCGCTCCGCTCCGCGTTGGACGAGGCCTTCACGATCCCGGGCCTCGAACTCGTCACCGAGCAAGCCTCCAGCGACGGCACTCGCAAGTTCCTCTTTCGCCTCGACGACGGGCAGTCCATCGAGACCGTGTCGATCCCGGACGGGGACCGCGTGACCTTCTGCATCTCGTCGCAGGCCGGGTGTGCGCTGCAATGCGCCTTTTGCGCCACCGGCGTGATGGGGTTCGCGCGCAACCTGCGCATCGACGAGATCGCGGGACAGGTGCGGGCCCTGGCCCTGATGTCGCCACCGCTTCGGGCGACCAACATCGTGTTCATGGGAATGGGCGAGCCCCTCATGAACTGGGAGGCGGTCTCGGCCACGCTGACCATCCTCAACCGCCCCGAGGGGTTCGGGATCGGGGCCCGACACATCACCGTCTCCACCGTCGGCGTGCTCCCCGGCATCGTGGCCCTCGGGGCGCGCCCCGAGCAGTTCCGCCTGGCCATCTCGATCCACGCCCCAAACGATGCCCTGCGCCGGCGCCTGATGCCGATCAACGTGAAGTACCCGTTGGCCGAGGTCATCGCCGCCGCCCGGGCCTTCGACCGGCGGGTGACGTTCGAGTACGTCATGCTCGGCGGGGTCAACGACCAGGGGGAACACGCCACCGAGCTGGCGCGGCTCGCCCGGGACTGCGGCGCCTTCGTGAACCTCATCCCGCTGCACCCGGGGGGCGCTGGTGGGTTCCTGCCCTCCACGCCGAGCGAGATGCGCGACTTCGCCGCGCGGCTGCGGCGCGAGGGGGTCGAGGTGGCAATTCGCCGGAGCCGCGGGATGGACATCGCGGCCGCCTGCGGCCAGCTACGGGTTGAACGGCTGCGGCGGCGGGCGCCAGCGCGCCCCGATGAGGATGGTGAGGTCCACGTATCGCCCGGAGTCGGGCCGCGCCTGGATGGGGGCGCCGCCTAACGCTTCACTCGCGAGGCGCGCCCATTCCGGGTGCCCGGTACGGTCGATCACCAGGTTCGAGTCCCGCCGGGCTTCGTCCCCCGTGAAGCGCACCACGTCGAAGCCCGCATCGCGGAGCACGAAGGTCGCGCGACGCGCCAGTCCGCGGACGTCCGACGCGTTGAGCACCTCCACGCGGATGCGCGTGCCCTCGGGCACCACGCGCGCGACCGCCGCGGCGTAGGGCGCCGGCCGGCGCATCCACCACCAGCCACCACCGGCGAGCACGGCCACGACCGCGGCCCCGAGGATCAGCGTACGGCGTTCCACAGGGCCACCGTCTGGGGAAAGAGGGGTTTGCCATCACGAATGGCCCACGCCAGGCGCCACCGCACCACCTGGCGAAAGCTGCCCTCGAAGTCGTTAGGCACGGCGTCACGCAACGCGGCGCGCTCCTCGGCGGCAAAACTCCGGCCGGGCTCGAGGAAATCCGCGAGGTACAGCGCGCGACCCGTGCGCCCCCACGAGGCGTCGCCCAGGGTGTGCCAGCAGATGGCTGCGAGGACGTCCTCGCGTCGCTCGCCCTCGGCCACCAGGCGCGCGGCGGCGGCCGGCCCGTGCCACGCGTTGGATGGGAGCGACGCCAGGGGACCCGCCCACGTGCGGAGGACGTCGTCGTCCGCATCGCGCAGCGCATCGTGCCAACGCCCGGCGTCGTGCCATGCCCGGGCCTCGTCAGGCGCGAGCCCCATCGCCACCGCCCACGCGTCGAGCAACGCCGTAACGCGCTCGATGTGCGCCCGACGGCGCGGGCCCACGACTGCCCACGCGGGCAGCAGGGTGTCGGGTTCGATCACGGTGTCTGGGGACGTCACGGGCGAGCGGCGGAAAGTCCGGAAGCTCTGCGACCTAGCCGAGTCGAGTCAACTGGCGCGTCATCTCGGCGAGCGATCCAGCCAGGTCGCGGAGCGACTGGGACGTGGCCTCGAGCTCACCGAGCGCGCGGGCCTGGGCCACCGCGGCCTGGCTCACCTCCCCCGCCCCCTTGGCGTTGTCCTGGGAAATCGTCGCGATGCGCTCCACGCGCGCACGCACGAGCGCGACGCTGCCTTCCTGCGCCCGGGACACGTCGGCGATCTGGCGAATGCCGACGGTCGCGTTTTCCACCGCATCGCGAATCGCCGCCAGCGCATCGTGGGCCGCCCCGGACAACGACTCGACATCACCCACGAGTTCACGCCCACGTACCATCTGCCGACTCGCGCGCTGCACCTGTTCGCCGAGCGAGACCACGAGCTGGGTGACGTCATCCGAGGCGCGCGCACTTTGCTCCGCCAGGCGTCGGATCTCGTCGGCGACCACGGCGAAGCCACGGCCCTGCTCTCCTGCGCGCGCTGCCTCGATCGCCGCGTTCAGGGCGAGCAGGTTCGTTTGTTCGGCGAGGTCGCGGATGATCGCCAGGAACGACGCGGCACGCCCGGCCTGTTCGGTGAGGTCGCTCAACACGCCGGTGCTGTCACTGACGAAGCCCTTGGCTTCGTCGAGTCGGGCGAGTGCGTCGCCGACAGTCGTGCGATGCGCATCCGCGAGTGAGGCGGCCCGCTCGGATGCCGACGCGGCGCCCAGCACGTCGGCGGCGATGCGTGTGGTCCCCGCATGCAGCGCCTCCACCGCGGCGTGGCTTGCACCAAGCTGCTCGCTCTCTTCCGTGATGGCCCGCGTGATGGCCGCCGCGGACCGGGCGACGGCCTCGCCCTCGTGGCGCATGTCGCGCGCGGTGTGCGTGAGGGCCTGGACCTCATGCTCGAGCCGGGCCACCGAGTCCACCAGCGGACGACGCAGGTCCTGGATCTGCATGATCGTCGCGACGTGACCGGCCAACCGCTCCACGAGGGCGAGGTCCTTCGCGTGGTAGACGTCACGCTTCTGGTGATGCACCTCGACGAGCCCGAGGGTGCGATCGCCGAAGCGCAGCGGCGCGGTGATCACGCTGCGCACGCCACGCGATGCGAGCGTCTCGGTTCGGGTGTCGCGCGCCGTGTCTGGCACGAGGCGCGCCCCGGTGGCCGCGAGGACATCACGTTGCAGGGGATCCGGCACCGCCGGCTCTTCCCGGCATTGGCCACTCGTCGCGTACAGGTGATGGAGCCGGCCGTCGTGCCAGCGGTACACATGCAGGTCGCGCCAGTCCACCAGGCGATGCGCGACTCCACTCGCGTGGTGCATGGCGTCGGTGAACGAGGCATCGGACCGGATCGCGCGCTCGATCTCGTGCACGACGTTGAGTTCCTCGGCCTCGATGGCTTCCTGCACGATGCGCCGGAAGAGCATGGAGGCAAAGGCCACCGCCGCCGCCACCACGGTCCATCCCAGGGGCCCCACATCCTGCACGGTGAAGGTTGTCACCAGCGCCCCGAAGGCCGAGGCGGCGCCGACGATCACTTCGTACCGGAGAATGAAGCCGCGTTCGGCGGGGCCGAGCTTCCCACGGTCGAGCAGCGAGAAGTACTGGAGCGCGCGTCCAAGGATGAAGTGCGCGGCAAAGAACGTGGCGAGCGCGGGTACACGCTCCGCACGCAAGACGGCACCACCACCGCCATCCACGAGGCACACCACCGCGTACCATCCCCACGCAGCGGCGAGCGTGAGCACCTCGCGGCCGGCGTTGATCAACGCCCATGACCACTGCTTGCGGTGCACGAGCACGTCGGCGAGGACCGTTCCCAGGACGACACCAGCGCTCGTCGCCGGCAACCCGCCGATGAGCGCTCCGGAGAGGGCCACGAACGCCGTGCCGGTGAGTGCGGTGTACTTGGTGAGCGGGACCGGCCGCCATCGAGCCGCGATGAGGGCACCCGCGGTCACGAGCGCGACAACCACCCCGGGCATGGACAGGGGCTGCTGGAACAGCAGCACCCCGGCGACGACGAGGCCGAGGATCCCGACCAGGCGAGGGACCACCCCCGCCAGCGTCACAGGTGGGCGCCCGGCGGCCGCCCCGCGTCAGACGAAGTAGTCGCCGACATTGATCCCGTACCGCTCGGGGTTGTCCGTCTTGATGATCGTGCGCTTGAAGGCGCCGGTTGGCCCGGTCTCCGTGAGGTCCACCAGGTGCCCCGGGTACAGGATGTTGCCGCGTGCGTCGCTGACCACGCGCACGATGGGGCGCGACAGTGCCTCCGGTCGCGGCGACGATGCATGCACCAGCGCGAGCTCGAAGGTGTCGAGCACGACGAGGGTGCCGACCGGGAAGACGCCGAGCAGGTTGATGAAGCCCTTCACGATGACCGGGTCGAACCCGCGCCGGGCGTTGTCGCGCATCCCGGCGAGCACCGCGGCCGGTGACAATGGCACCGTCTGGTAGGCGCGCCGCGAGGTCGCGGCATCGAAGCCGTCGGCGACGGCCACGATGCGACTAAAGATGCTCTGCTCTCGCGGACGCACCGGGCGCGGGTACCCGGTGAGGTCGGTCTTCATGTGATGCTCGAACGCCACGACCATCGCGCGATACGGCAGCTCCTGCTGCCCGCGCATGTGGAACAACGCGAGGACGCCGAGCCACGGATGCGCCGCCAGCCAGCGCCAGTCGTCGTCACTCAGCCCCTCGACCTTGTTGAGCACGGTGAGCGGCACGCGGGACTTCCCGATGTCGTGGAAGAGCGCGGCGAGCCCCAGGTCATACAGCTGGAGCTTGGACAACCCGAGCCGTCGACCGAGGGCCACCGAGAAGATGCAAACGTTCACCGAGTGGGTGAACGTGTATTCGTCGTAGTCGCGAATCGTGGTGAGGCCGAGCAGCGACGTTTCCTCGTTGAGGATCTGGTCGACGATCGACTGCAC
>JAEUJK010000222.1 GCA_016794735.1 Gemmatimonadota bacterium
CCCGCGCGCCTAACGACCCTTTCGGGCGAGCACCGCCTGCAGGTGGCGCCCGGTGTGCGAGGCGTCCACGCGGGCGACGTCCTCGGGACGTCCCATCGCCACGACCCGGCCCCCGCCATCCCCGCCGTCGGGGCCCATGTCAATGATCCAGTCGGCGAGCTTGATCACCTCGAGGTTGTGCTCGATGAGGACGACGGTGTGTCCGCTATCGACGAGGCGGTCGAGCACACCCGCCAACTTGCGCACGTCGTCCACGTGGAGCCCGGTGGTGGGTTCGTCCATGAGGTACAGGCGCCGGCCCCCACCACGCGCCGAGGTCGCGAGTTCGCGTGCGACCTTCACCCGCTGGGCTTCGCCGCCCGAGAGCGTGGTCGCGGACTGGCCAAGGCGGAGATAGCCCAGCCCCACCTGTTGCAGGTGCCACAACGCCTGGCCGAGTTTGTCCTCGTGCGGAAAGGCGCGGATCGCCTGGTCCACGGTGAGCTGGAGGACGTCGTGGATGTTGCGGCCGTTAACGTGGACGTCGAGCACGCGCTGCTGGAAGCGCCGGCCCGCGCACTCGTCACACGGTACGAACACGTCGGCCATGAACACCATCTCGACCTGCAACGCACCGGCCCCTTCGCACCGTTCGCATCGTCCGCCCTTCACGTTGAAGGAGAAGTGGTACGGGCTCAGGCGCGCCGACCGGGCCTGGGGTGACGACGCAAACAACCGCCGGATCTCGTCGAACGCCTTGATGTAGGTGACGGGGTTCGAGCGCGGCGACCGCCCGATCGGTTCCTGGTCCACCAGCACGACGGCATCGAGCGCCTCGGCGCCGGTGACCTCACGGACGAACCCCACGCGCTCACCGAGATGTCGCTTGGCGCTGGTCTCGCCGGTGAGCCTGGACTCGAGCGCGCGGTAGAGCACGTCGTGCACGAGGGTACTCTTGCCCGAGCCGGAGACCCCGGTGACGACCGTGAGGGCGCCTAACGGGATGGAGACATCGACGTCCTGGAGGTTGTGCTCGCGCGCCCCGCGCACCTCGAGGCGTCCGCGGGTCACCGGCCGCCGCCTGGTTGGCAGCGGGATGGCCATCGCGCCGGTGAGGTACGGGCCCGTGAGCGGGCTCGTGGCAGCGTCGGCCACCGGTCCCTCGAACACCACGCGTCCCCCGTGTTCACCGCTGCCGGGCCCCAGCTCGATCATGTGGTCGGCGGCACGGATCGCGTCCAGGTCGTGTTCCACGACCAGCACCGTGTTGCCGCCGTCGCGCAGCCGGTGGAGCAGGGCCAGGAGGCGGTCGAGGTCGCGCGGGTGCAGGCCGATCGAGGGTTCGTCCAGGACGTACAGCGTGTCGATGAGCGAGGCGCCTAACGAATTGGCCAGCGTGATGCGTTGGGCCTCCCCGCCGGAGAGGGTGCGGGTGGCGCGATCCAGGGTGAGGTAGGTGAGCCCCACCTCGCACAGGAAGCGCACGCGGTCGCGGGCCTCGCGCAGGATGTGCGCGGCCACCTGCTGGGCAAAGGCGGGGAGGGTGAGCCCCTCGATCCACTCCCGCAGGTCGCGGACGGGGAGCGCATTCACCTCGGCGATCGTGCGCCCGGCGACGCGCACGAGCAGGGCCTCGGGGCGCAAGCGCGTGCCGTGGCAGTCCCCGCACTCCACGGCCGACTGGTATTGCCGCAGGAAGACGCGGATGTACTGCTTGTACCGCTTCTCCTCGAGGTCCTTGAGGAACGGGAAGATGCCCCGGTATCCGCGGGCGGCGGGGCGGTGGAGCAGCAGCTCGCGATGCGCCGCGCCTAACGACGACCACGGCACGTCCATCGGGATCCCCTGGTCGCGGCAGAAGGCGGCGAGGGTCGCCCGGCGGCCGTCGTAGCGCGGCTTGGTCCAGGGATCGATCGCCCCATCGCGCAGCGTGCGCGAGGGATCCGGGACGATCAGCTGCTCGTCGTAGGTGAGGTTGGCGCCGAAGCCGTTGCAGGTGGGACAGGCGCCACGCGGGTTGTTGAACGAGAAGAGCTGCGGGCTGGGGTGTGGCGCACGGAAGCCGTCGTTGGGGCACTCCAGCCGCTCGGTGAA
>JAEUJK010000227.1 GCA_016794735.1 Gemmatimonadota bacterium
GTCGCCGGCATGGTCACCGCGAGCGACCTCGCGACCATCCTCGCGCATTACGAGAGCACGGACACGCGCGACTTGTGATCCGCGTCGCATCCCCCGCCGGGATGCGCGCACGTCAGGAAGGGCCTCGCATCACAGACAACCGATTGGGCCACATCGAGATTAGGGCCGCTTATTCCCTGGCTCGAGATGCGCGCTCCGTCCCCGTCGGTTTCTCCATTCCCAAGGTTGTCCCCTCGCGACACGCTTGCCGTCGTCGTGCTGGTGGCCGCACTCGGGGGATGGGCCGAGACCGCGGTGACGTGGTTTCGTGCGTGGCGCCTGTACGAACCAACGGACCTGATCGTCGGCCCCGAGGCCTTCTGGACCGGGCCGCTCGCCGCGTTGGCGGTGCTCCTTCCGATCGCCGTCGGTGGCCTGCTGGTTGATCGCCTGGTCCCGCGCCTGCAGCTCCGGCGCGCCGTGGTCCCCATCGTCGCGTTCGCCGCGACCTACAGCCTGATCATCGGTTCGCGCATCGGTATCGAAAGCTGGCCCGCGCGGCTGCTCGCCGCTGGAGTGGCGGCCGGCATCGGACGTTTGTTGACGCGTGATGGTGTGCGCCAGCGGATTCCCTTGCGCCCGATGGCCACGGCCGTCGCCGCCATCCTGCTGCTCGTCGGCGTGATCACCCCGGCGCAACGTGCCGTGCGTGAACGTCTCGTGGCGGCCCGCCTGACGAGTGCGGCAGCGGATGCGCCGAATGTCATCGTGTTGATCTGGGACACGGCCCGCGCGGCGAACCTCACCCCGTGGGGCGCGCCCGCCGATGTGACTCCGACACTCGCGTCGCTGGCCGCCGGCGGGCTCACCTACGAACGCGCGTTCGCCCCGGCGTCGTGGTCGCTCCCGTCCCACGCCTCGATGTTCACGGGCCGTTGGCCCCACGAACTGTCGGCGAGTTATCGCGCCCCGCTCGACCACACGCCACGCACCATCGGCGAGGCGATGCAGGAACGCGGTTACGCCACCGCGGGGATCACGGCGAACCTCTTCTTCGGCCGCTCGACCTTTGGCCTCGATCGCGGCTTCCAGCACTACGATGACCGACCCGAGCTGTCGGTGCGTTCCATCGGCCAGTCGTGGTACGTCGCGCGACGCATCCTCGAGAAGGCGCGCGACCGGTTCGGCGACCGCCACCAGAACCTCGTGCGACGGAGTGGTGCGCAGATCAACGACGCCTTCCTCGCCTGGGTCGACGCCAACGATGCGGGTCGTCCGTTCTTTGCCGTCCTCAACCAGTTCGACGCACATGAGCCGTACCTGCCGCCCGGCGCGCAGGGCGCCGCGGTGCGCGCCGCCGGCACGCGGTACTGGTTCGACGAAGACAGCGAGATTGCCACGCGCCAGACGCAGCAGGAACTCGAGGCCGCCTACACGGAGTGCCTGCGTTACCTGGACCAGCAGCTGGCACGTCTCGTCGGCGAACTCGAGCGTCGCGGACTCCGGGACAACACGATCCTCGTCATCACCTCGGACCACGGCGAGGAGTTCGGGGACCGTGGCTCGATGATCGTCGGGCACCAGCGCAACCTGAATGCGCCGGTCCTCGGGGTCCCCCTGATCGTCGTCGATCCGCGGCGCCACGATGGCGGTACGCGCGTGAACGCCGCGGTCAGCCTGCGCGACATCCCGGCGACGATCCTCGAACTCGTCGACGGTCGCGGGTCGAGCACCTTCCCCGGCCAATCACTCGTGGCCGTGGCCGAAGGGCGGGCGGAAGAACGCCCGCAGTACGCGTCGCTCGAGCAGCACCCGTGGATCAAGAACAACCCCGGCGTCCCCTCGTCATTCGGGCGGATGTATTCCGTCATTGACGGCGACGACCACTACATCGTGGACGGCCGGCAACTGGAATGGCTCTACGACCTGGCCTCGGATCCATGGGAGCGCCACAACCTGCGGTCCCTGGGGCTCGCCCAGGTGCGCGAGCGGCTGGGTGCGGCCCGTGCAACGGTGGCGTCGATCCAGCAGGATGGCCGGCCCACGGGTACGGGGAGCGTGGCCATCGCCGGTGACGTGGACGTGGAGCGTACCGGGCCCAGCGCGCGGTAATCCGCGACTTGCCCGTGCGCCTGCGCGGGGGCAACGTTGGCAGGCGCCCGTCCCCGGGCGCACCTCCCACCGAAC
>JAEUJK010000236.1 GCA_016794735.1 Gemmatimonadota bacterium
TCGGGCGCATGGCGTGCCATCCACTCGAACAACGTGGGCCCCACGTTGAACGAGATCCACTCCAGCGTGTTCACGATGCCAACGATGCGCCCGTCGGCGCCGTGGACCCGTGCGGCGACGACGGCGCGGTAACACTCGCGCTCGATGCGTTCGTTCCAGTCGTGGTACGGCGCCGCACTCGGCTCCGCCTCGATCTCGTCGAAGGCGGGATCCTCGCGCGGTGGCTGGTAGAAGTGCGCGTGAATGACGATGTGCCGTCGTTCCGCGCGGCCCGTCCCGGTCGTCACCGGCCGGCGCGCGTGAGCGCGAGCTCGATGCTCGGCAGGATCTCGCGGAAGACGTCGTCGCGCTGCTGCAGCTCACGCACGCGGGCGAGGGCACCATCCACCGGTGCGCCCCCGATCGCCGCCTCGAGCGCGTCCAGCAACTCGCGGCAGTCGTCGGCGTGGCCATTGAACCGCGTGATGGCGTAGTCCTCCACCTCGCCGGTGCTGATGATGAACTGCCAGTCGGACGACTGGAGCAGCAACATCGACCGCGCGGCCTGCTCCACGATGGGATGCAGGTCCGGGCGCTCCAGCGCGATCGGCGCGACGTCCCAGAAACGTCCCTCGATCTCCCAGATCACCGGCCAGGTGAAGGCGACCTGGTCGTTCAACCACATCTCCCACGTCCCGTTCTTGCCCCAGGAACCATTGGCGAGTTGCAGGGCCACCGGTGCGCCGTGGCGGTCGAGGTGTTCCCCCGCGGTCGTCGCGCGTACCTCGGGACGGTGGGGCAGCGCCGCGTACAGGTCACCCATGAAGTCGGGGCCCTCGAACCACCAGTGGCCAAGCAGTTCGGTGTCGAACGGTGCCACGACGACGGCTCCGTCGGCGGCGGCGCGGCCATGGTGCAGCCCCACCAGCAGGTCGGCGAAGTCGTTGGCGTGTTCGTGGGCCCGCGCCCGCGCGACGTCGGGCGCATACGGGAGTTTGTCGCCGAGGTCACTCGTGCGGGACGTCACGCGCCAGAGACGCAGGCCGCCGGGCCAGCGGATCTTGTGGAACTCGAGGTAGTCGCCGTCGCCGGGGTAGCCACCGTGCCGGTTCCACACGCGCTGCGACGTGCGGGGATCGCGCACGAACGCCGCCACCTCGCGCGCATCGAGGGTGTCGGTGACGCGATAGGCCTGGTAGGGCGTGTAGTCGCCGGACTCCGGCGCAGGGCTCGTCGCGGCCAGCCGCTCGGGTTCGCCGCCGAACAGGGCGCCGTAGATGCCTAACGGCGCCCCGGCGCGCGCCATGTGCGAGTCCACGTAGAAATACCGGTAATCGGCATCGGCGAGGAACTCCTCCGTGCCGCGACGGGGCCCGGCGCCCGGCGCGCCCGGGAGCGGCTCCCAGTGGCCTGCCCCGCGATACGCGCACTCCGGGACCCAGCACCCCTCGGGCTCGCGCCCGAAGATCCGGCGGTGTTCGGCGCGACCAAGCGCCAGCTGCAGGTGGATCGACTCATCGCGACCAAGCAACGGGAGGAACCCGTGTGTGGCCGCCGAGCTGGTGATCTCCAGCCGTTCACGATCCTGCAGGTCGCGGAACGCGCCGAGGAGGTCACCACCGATGGAGCGCCACAGCTGGTGCAGCCGTTCCAGGCGCGCGCGCCAGTAGGCCACGAGGGGCAGCATGGCCTCGTCGGCCGTGCCACGCATCGATTCCGGCGCCTCGTCGCAGAACTCGAAGCGCTGCGCGAAGAACGCCTCCAACTCGGCGGCGAACGTCGGATGCTCCAGCATGTTGGCGAGGATCGGCGTGAAGCCGATCGTCACCGGTGCGGCGATGTTGGCGGCGTCGAGCGCGCGGAGCTTCTCGAGGAGCGGCAGGTAGGTCTCGATCGCCGCCTCGCAGATCCAGTCACTGCCGTGGGGCCACCGTCCGTGGTTGAGCACGTACGGCAGGTGGCTGTGCAGCATGAGGACAAAGTCGGTCTGCCTCATCGACGGCGAACCGCCAGAGCGAAGCACGCGCAGTACGAGAAGCCAAGGACGCACGAGACGCGTGCTGCCCCACTCCCGTGCTGCCCGTGCTTCAACTGTGTGCCGTTCATCTCCTCCACCTCGGACTCGCGATGGCCCGCGCGTACAGGTCGCGGTACCTCCGCTCCGACTTGTGCCAGCCGAAGTCGCGCGTCATCGCCTCGCGCACCATCGCGGTCCACACCTGCGGGTAGCGATAGTGGTCGATGGCTCGGGCGCACGCGTTCTGGAAGGCCTGCGCCGTGTACTCGTCGAAGAGGAAGCCGGTGACGTTGTCGTCGATCGTGTCGGCGAGCCCGCCCACCTTGCGGGCCACGGGCAA
>JAEUJK010000292.1 GCA_016794735.1 Gemmatimonadota bacterium
TCCGCTCGTGCGACACTGCACCGCCGCGACGCGTGCCATCGGCCGACGGAGTGAATTCGCCATGGCCTCGACCGACGCCAACATCCCGATGCACCTCGGCATCCCGGCGGTCGCGTTAGGCGGCGGGGGGAACGGGGGCGACGCGCACACACGGCTGGAGTGGTTCGAGAACACGGACGGCCCACTCGGTGTCGCGCGCGTCCTTGCGACGATCCTCGCAACGGCCGGCGTCGCGTGACCTACCGCGGTCGCCTCGCCCCCACGCCAACGGGCGACATGCACCTCGGGCACGCGCGCACCTTCCACGCCGCGTGGCGTCGCGCCCGCGAGGCGCACGGGCAGATCGTGCTGCGCATCGAGGACCTCGACCACCTGCGCTGCCGCCCGGAGTACACCACGCAGATGCTCGCGGACTTCGCCTGGCTCGGGCTCGACTGGGATGAGGGACCGTACTACCAGTCGCAGCGCCGCGAGGTGTTCCTCGACGCGTGGCGCACCCTGCGCGATGCGGGGGTCATCTACCCCAGCACCGTCTCCCGCAAGGAAGTGCGCGACGCGGCCCACGCCCCGCACGAAGACGAGGAAGACGCCGATCCCATCTTCCCCGTCGCGCTCCGCACGCCGCCGGGGGCCGAGCGCGCACACGATGCCCCCGACGGTGTCACGTGGCGCTTTCGCGTGCCCGATGGTCGCGCCGTGACCTTCACCGATGTGCGCTGCGGAGCACGGTCCTTCACGGCGGGGGTCGACTTCGGGGACTTTGTCGTCTGGCGGCGCGATGGCGTCCCGGCCTACGAACTCGCGGTGGTGGCCGACGATGTGGCGATGGGGATCACCGAAGTGGTGCGCGGCGAAGACCTGCTCAAGTCGACGGCGCGACAGCTGCTCGTCTACGAAGCGCTCGGCGCCACGCCGCCACGATGGTGCCACGAGCCGCTGGTTCGCGACGCCGACGGCCGCCGACTGGCCAAGCGCCATGCGCCCCTCTCCCTGCAGCAGCTCCGCGCGCAGGGAATGTCGCCCGCCGAGGTCCTCGGCGGCGGAGCGGCATAACTTCGCTAGGCCGCCCCGTTGGTCGGTTGCACCGCCACGTCGACCCCGATCCCGTGACGTACGCTCTCCGTCACGACACAGAAATCCTCGAACAACTCCAGGCAGCGCGCCATTCGGGGGACGTCCTCGGGCGCCACGTCCGGGTGCAACGTCACGGCGAGGTGGCCCACGCGCAGCCGCCCACGTTCGTTGCGCGTCATCGTGCCCGAGGCCTCGACGCGCAAGCCGCGCACGGGCACACGGGACTTGCCGAGGCAGAACAACAACGACGATCCCAGGCAACTCGCCATCGCCGCCGCGAGCAACCGTGACGGGTTCGGCCCGCTCCCCTCACCCAGGGGTGGTCCCTCGTCGATCGCGAACGGAGCCACCCCCGGGAGCTGCGCGTCCACCGAGAACCGGTAGCCGCGCTCGAGCGTGAGGGTCACGGCGAAGTCGTTGCCCTCGCCCGCACTCACGTGAAGATGATCTGGCCGCCGTCCGCCATCCGGTAGAAGTCACCCACGGTGATGATCCCCTCGATCTCGTCGATGAAGTCGCTGCGTGACAGGTCGAACATATCGACCGACGCCTTGCACGCATACAACTTCGCGCCCGAGTCCGCGATCATCGTGACGAACTCCGGGATGGGCGGGATGTCCAGCGCCTCCATCTTCTTCTCCATCTGGTGCGTCACCAGGGCCGACATCCCCGGCAACCCACCCACCATCGTCGGGATGCCCAACCCGGGATTGCCGACCGTAGCCACCTTGAGGTGTTCGTACTTCGCCTTGTTGATCGCGTCCATCCCGAAGAAGGTGAAGAAGAGGTTCACCTCGATCCCTTCCATCCGCGCGCCATTCGCCAGGATCAGCCCGGGGTACACGCCCTCCAGCGATCCTTTCGAGACGATGATTGATACCTTGTCCATGGTCCGCTCCGGTCAGATGCAGCCGTGAGGCTTGGGAATGCCGGCAATGCGCGAGGCATACTTCGCCGGCCCCCTGGGGAAGAGCTCGTACAACTCCTTGATGGGCACGCCGGACTCCTTGCCGAGCGAGCGAATCGACGGCGCCGATCCCGTCGTGAGGTACCGCTCCCGCATGAAGTTGCACACGACCCAGTGCCGGTCCGTCATCGTCACGCCCATCTCGCGGGCGATCGCCTCACCGATGGCGGGCGTCCACTGTTCCGGTTTCTGCAGGTATCCCTCGGCGTCGACGTCGAGGGTCGTGTCGTTCAATGTCATGGTGGTCATGGTCAGGCCTCGAGGTCAGGTAGTGGCCGGGGCGAGCTTGCCCCGCATCGACATCCGCGCGGGAATCCCCGGGATCGTGTGCCCCGGCAGGAGCAGGTTCCAGTAGACCCACTTGAACGCCATCTTGCCCATGTGGTTCATCCGGCTTTCCCCAAGCAGGGTCATCGGGCCGATGGGGAGCGGATACCGGCCGGGCAGCGGCTCGGTGTCGTAGTTGAAGTCGAGCAGCAGCGCCTGGTCGAACCCCGTCTCGACAAAGCAGTTCGCGTGACCGTCGAAGCCGTCTTCCAGCGGCTCACCGGCCAGGAAGTGCCCGATGTTGTCGTCCAGCACTTCGGACTCGAAATGCGCCACCGATCCGGCCTTGGAGGTCGGCAGGTTGGTCGCATCACCGATCGCGAAGATGTCCGGGAAGGCCGTGCTCTGGAGCGTCGCCGGGTTGGTGCGCACGAAGAGGTTGTCGTCCACCAGTGACGGCGTGGCCTTGAGGTACGCCGCTCCCTGGTGCAACGGGATCGTGACCAGGACGTCGAAGGGAAGCTCGCGGCCGTCCCAGCTCACCAGCACCTTCCGTTCGTTGTCCACGCGCCCGGCGTTGAACTCCGTGACGAGCCCGATGTGCTTGCGGTCGAGCAGGTCGCCGATGTGCTGCGCGGCAATGGGCCGCGTGAACGCCCCATCGAGCGGCGTGGCATAGGTGATGTCCACCGTGTCACGCATGTGCCGCATCGTGAAGTACCAGTCGGCGAGGAACGAGAACTCGAGTGGGGCGACCGGGCACTTGATCGGCATCTCGACGACGTTCACCACCAGCTTGCCACCGCGCCACGTGGACAACTTGCGCGCGAGCGCCGTGGCTCCCTCCACCGTGTAGAAGTCGAAGACCGCGTGGTGCCACTCCGGGCCCATCATCCCCTCCGTCTCCTCCGGGGCGATGCGTGTGCCCGTCGCGACCACCAGCACGTCGTAGGGGAGCCGCGTCCCATCCTTCAGGAGCACCGCATGGTCTTCCGGGATGACCATCTCGATCGCTCCCGGCTTGTAGGTCACGTCCTCATGCAGCTGCATCCGCCGCGGGCGCACGATGTCGTCCGGCCGGTACACGCCAAAGGGCACGAAGAGCAGCCCGGGTTGGTAGATGTGCCGCGGATCCTCGTCGACCACGGTGATCGACGTCTTTCCCGCGGCCACGTCCTTCGCAAAGCGGCGTCGCAACCGGTTGGCCATGATGGTTCCAGCCGTTCCTGCGCCGAGGATCAGGATGCGTGACATGGACACCTCCGTCGGAAGTCGGGACCGGCGTCCGGTCCGGATCCAACATGCCCCCCAGGGCGGCCTCCCGGCGTCAGGTGAGCCCGCCGCCCACGTCAGGTGCTCCTTGACGCGCGGCTCACTCCCCACGGGCAGACCCCACCCGGTAGCTTCTCGCAGCCCCTTTTCCCCCGGTCATGACGAGTCCCAACCCGGCGAACGATCCCGTGGTCACCGGCGCCGAACACGCACACGATACGTTCGACGGCACCTTCACCTACGCGGGGTACCTGCACCTCGACGCCCTCCTGGGCGCGCAGGTCCCCGTCACCAACGCCCACGACGAGGTGTTGTTCATCACCATCCACCACGTGCAGGAAGTGTGGATGAGCCTGATCATCGCCGAGCTCGAGGCCGCCATGCGTCGCCTCGCCGC
>JAEUJK010000307.1 GCA_016794735.1 Gemmatimonadota bacterium
CGTGCGACCGTCGGGCGACCAGGTGGGGTTGTACTCGGCGCTGCGCGTCTCCGTGAGGCGTCGCACGACGCCGTCGGACGCGCGCACCGCGAAGATGTCGTAGTTGAAGAAGCGATCGGGGTCGGGTTCGCGGTTCGAGACAAAGAGGATCTCGTCGCCACGTGGGGACCAGTCGAGCGAGTGTTCGTAGTACGTCCCGTCGGTGAGTTGGCGCACCTGGCCGGTGGCGACCTCGGCGACGAAGATGTGGAGCCGCCGGTTGTCGTTGAAGCGCGTCAGCCCTTCGCCCGCTGTCGGCTTGTAGAGGTATCGCGTGATCACCATCGGGTCCCCGTTCGCGTCGGCCTCGGGGCCGGGCGTCGCGGAGACGTACGCGATGCGTCGCCCATCCGGCGACCATGTGAGGCGTTCGCCAGAGGTCGGCAACGGATGGTTGGTGCCGAGCACCTCGGCCACGAAACGGGCCTCGGATCCATCGGCGCGGGCCACGATCAGCCCGAACTTCTCCCCCTCGCGTCCGAAGTACGCGATCCGGTCGCCCTGCGGTGACCACCGCGCGCCGGAGACCCCCTCACCCGCACGCCCGAACGGTCGCGACGTGCCCGTGGCGATGTCCATCACGCGCACCTCGGACGTCGGCCGGCCCGGGCCGTCGGAGTGCGTCACCGTGTACACCGCACGCGCACCATCCGGTGCGAGCTGCACGTCACCCACCGCCTTCAAGCGGTGGAGGTCAGCGGGTTGCAGTCCTCCCTGGGCACCAGCGAGTACTGGAACGAGGAGGGCTAAGCCAAGGCGGTGCATGATTTCGACGCGGGCAGGAGACCCCGAGATTTGCTCGAGGGTTCACGCGGCGTCCAGACGCCATTCGTCCGCGCGGCGTTGCCCAGGCATCGCTCCCAGGTCATCACGGAGGTGCGACGAAGCCCCCTGACGCCGATGCGTTATGGTTTCAGCGCAGAAGTCGCTTGACCGGGAGCGCCGTCGTCGGCGAGCCGAACGGAACGGCGCCCCGCAGCGCGCCGACGTCGGTGAAACGTGCGGGAGTCGTCCCGGCGTTGCCGAAGCCGCCGTTCTGGTTTCGGCCCAACCACAGGGAGCCTCCTCCACCAACGGCGATCACACCTCCACTCGGGAATCCCGTGACATCGTATGTCAGCGTGCATGCAAGGAGGCGCCAGAAGGTGCCGCCCTCGAAGCGATGCACACACCCCCCGGCGGCATACGCGTCGAAGGGCGAGCTGAACCAGAGCCCATAGGACACGGGCTGCGAGAAGCCGGTCACGGTCGACCACTTCACGCCGTCAAAGCGACGGATATTGCCCACACCTCCGACCCAGAGCTCGTTCCCGGACCCATGGATCGAGTAGATGTCCTCCTCGGAACCCGTGTCGATGCGGGTGAATGACCGTCCATCAAACCGCAGCAACAAACCACCGTCGCCGCCGATGTACATCGACGACGCGTCGGTTCCCCAGACTGCCCGAAGGTGCGCGGTGGTCCCCACCGACACTTCGGACCAGCGGGAGCCATCGAAACGCAGCACCACGCCTCCCAGGCCGACTGCCCAGACGTTGCGCGCGTCGGTCGCCCAGATGCGCATGAGCCGCGTGTGTGTGTCCACCATCTGCCAGGTGGCGCCATCATGGAAGAACACCCCGTCACCGGCCGCCCACGTTTGCGTCGGGCCTAACGAGCTTACGCCGTAGAGGGTCCGGTGCCCCGGCGCCGCCTCCGATCGCCACATGGCTCCGTTCCAGTGCGCGACGTATCCCCATTCGCCGACGGCGATGGCGTGGTTCAGTCCGGTCGCCGCCACGGCGCGAAGCTCCGGGTTGATGGCGAGCCGGACCACGGGACCCACCCCAGCGGTCGTCCGCGGGTGCGCCGCAACGATGGAACCGATGGCGTGGGTCAGCTCGCTTCCGCTCACGGCAAGGAGCGTTGGGGTGTAGCAGTAGTTGCCGAGCCCAATCCCAACGTAGGTGTCCTGCATCACGGACCCGTTCCATCGGTCCAGGCCACACGGCCTGACGAACACCACGTCCGACGCGCTCGTCCCTCGGACCAGCGAAACGGGCGTCCCGCCAAGCCTTGTCAGCGCATCGTTTGTGAGCCGCCAGGCGCCTGCGTTTCCCGCAGCGATGTAGTAGTCGCCGACTCCCGGCGACCAGAGCGAGGTTCCGGTCCCACCCGTCGGCAAGGATCCGACCGACCGCCAGCGGTTCCCGGTGAATCGAAGCAGCTCCCCGCTCGACGCACTGACGAGGAACTCACTCGCGTCGGCGCCTGCCGCGGACCGAATCGGGATCCCTGGCGTGGTGGCCACCTCGACCCATTGTCCGCTGCGCAGCGCG
>JAEUJK010000316.1 GCA_016794735.1 Gemmatimonadota bacterium
GACGCGCCACCGACAAGGGGCTAACTTGGCACCTGCCGCACGACTCCGTGCGACCCGGTAGCTCAGTTGGTAGAGCAACGGACTTTTAATCCGTAGGTCCCGGGTTCGAGCCCCGGCCGGGTCACTCGCACCATGCCAGCGTCACCTCCCGACGAACGCTCCCACCGGCGCGTGGTCCTCTTTGCGCGGGCGCCGCACCAGGGGCGCGTGAAGACCCGCCTGGCCGCGACCGTAGGGGACGAACACGCCCTGGCGATCTACGTCACCCTCGCCACGCAGGTCACCGCGGCGTTGGCCGGCGGGCCGTGGCAGCTCCGCGTGCGCTGCGCGCCGGATGATGCCGTGGCCGAGGTCGCGGAGTGGCTGGCGATGCCGGGGCGGGTGGATCCACAGGGCCCAGGCGACCTTGGCGCACGCATGTGCCGGGCGATGGACGAAGGCTTCGTGGATGGCGCCCAGCGCTCCGTCATCATTGGCACCGACTGCCCGGACGTGGATGCGGCGCTGGTCGAGATGGCGTTTGCTGCGCTCGATCGTGCCGACGTCGTTTTCGGCCCGGCGCTCGATGGCGGGTATTACCTCGTGGGGGCTCGACGTTCGGTGCCTGCGATCTTCAGCGAGGTGCCGTGGAGCGCGGACGATACGCTCGCGGTGTCGCTGCAGCGTGCCGCCGGGGCGGGGTATTCCGTTGAGCTGCTGGCGCCGCGCGCGGATATCGACACCGAGGCGGACTGGCTCGCCTGGCGCGAGCGCGCGAGTCGCCCCGCGACCTGAGCGTCACATCAACGCGCCCCCTCGCGCCGAGCACGTCTCAGGAACGAGGGCCGATCGGCGGGAGTCCCGCGGCACGGAGGGCGGCGTTCAGTCGCGCGAGGTCGCGATCGAGGGCGACGCCAAGCCTCGACAGCAGCAGGTCAAGCTCGCGTCGCAGCTCCTGGTACACACGCCCCTGTGCCACCGTTGGCGCCCCATCACCCGATTCCACGATGCTGCGCAGTCCGGTGAGGCGGTCATTCACCTTGATCGGGTTGGCGATCTTGTCCTTGGGACTCTGGTTCTTGACCTGGTATAGTTCGCCTTCCACCGCCCCAACTGCGGAGAGCAGCGTGTCGGCTGCGGCGACGACCGGGCGCCGCGCGGTCGCGCTGAGCGCCAGCGTGTCGGCGAGCCGGGTGGTGACATCTGCCCGCAGTGCGCGCACGCGCAGGACCCCTTCGTTGGCCTCACTCTCGGCCGTGCGAATGTTCATCGCGAGCTGGAACTGACGGCGGAGATCGGCGTCACTCACGCCTGGCTGTCGCGGGTCGCGCGCCAGCACGAGGGGTTGGACGGAAGTCGCCACGCCCGAGGCACTCCACGCCGTGAGCGTCAGGCGAGAGGAACCCGGCGGCGCGAGGACACCGCGCTCGGGGTTGCCGCCCTCGAGCACGATGCCAGGGAACGACGTTGCCCCGGGATAGGTGAGGTCCCAGTTGGTGCGCAGCAGTCCGGTGCGCGCGCGAATGGTCCAGCGTCGCACGCGCTGCGTGCCGGCATCGTCGAGCGTGATGGCGGCGCTGTCGGTGCCGACGGGGAGGTAGTAGTCGATGTGCGCGGGGCCAAGCCGCCGTGTGGCCGTCGGGGGCCGGAACAGCTGTGCGCGGGTCTCCGTGCGCTCCAGCATCGGCGCACTCGCCTGGCGAACGGGGGTGATGTCATCCAGGACCCAGAAGGAGCGTCCATGCGTCGCGATCACGACGTCATTGTCCTTCACGACGAGGTCCGCGACCTGGAGGTCCGGCATGTTGAGTGACAGGGCCCGCCACGTGGTGCCGTTGTCCAACGAGGCAAAGACGCCGTGTTCGGTGCCGGCAAACAGCAGCCCGGGGCGCACCGGGTCCTCGCGGATGACACGAACGAAGGCGCCGGGTGGAAGGCCCGCGTGAATGGGGGTCCACGTCGAGCCAAAATCATCCGTGCGCCACGCATACGGTGCACGATCGCCGAGCTGGTGACGTTCCACCGCGACGTAGGCGGAGCCGGGGCGGTGTGGTGAGGCATCGATGCGACTCACCCGTGAGCGTGGTGTGAGCCCCGGTGGAGTCACGTTGCGCCAGCTGCGGCCCGCGTTGCGTGTGACCTGCACGAATCCATCGTCTGATCCTGTCCACACGGTGCTCGTGTCGAACCGGGACGGGGCGATGGTGAAGATCGTCGCGAAGACCTCCGGGCCGTCCTGGTCGAACACGATGGGCCCACCGGAGTTGCCCATCGTCGCCGGGTCGGCGCGCGTGAGGTCGGGG
>JAEUJK010000383.1 GCA_016794735.1 Gemmatimonadota bacterium
CCGCAAGGCACTGTCGCCCTGGGCACCGTGCGTACCTCAGCCGACGCCGGGGCGCGACTCCGGCTGGGCTACAACCTGTCGCACCCCTTCGACCCGCGGGCGTGGGTCGGACGCACCCCACTCGAGTACTGGGTTTCGGCGAGTGGACGCGCGGCCTGGGTCGCGCGCGATTTCTCGCTGGACGGGAGTGTCCTGGGCGACGACCGCCGGGTGGACCGCGTGGCCGGCGTGCGGGAGTACGCGTTCGGCGCCGGGCTCCGCATGCATCGCCTCCTGCTCACCTGGGAAGCGACGACACGCTCACGCCAGTACACAACCGGTCCGCTGCATCACACCTTCTCGTCGATGAGCGCGAGCTGGGAGTTCTACCGCTAGGAGCCGACTTTGTCGCGGCGCGGCTTGTCCTTGAGGCCGGGCCAGTTGCCCTCGCTCTTCGTCAGGTAGCCCGGCACGTCCGAGAGCCAGCGTTCCTGCACCTTCTTGTCGTAGTTGAGGTACAGCTTGCCGTCCCGCACGGTAAAGGCCTGCGGGTCGATCTTGACCTTGTAACCACCAGCGACGCCGAACGCGCAGTAGCCCCCGTATTGCGGGGCATACCGAGCCGCCTCGGCCTTGAACGCATCGCGGTTGGCGGCCGTGGCAAAGCGATAGGTGGCCCCCTCGTGCGTGGCCGTGAAGCGTGCGTCGCCGGGCATGGCGTGCCCCATCGTGAAGTAGGCCACCGGGTCGAAGCCCTTGAGGGCCAGGCCGGTCGAGTCCGTGTTGATCGGCTGCGCGGCGGCCACCATGGGGAAGGCCAGCATGACCGCAAGAAGACGTCGAAGCATGTAAGGGATCTGGAAGGTGTGACCTCATCTAGACCCCGGCCGCGCCGGTGGTTCCCGGCAATTAACGTCGAGCATGGGGTTTCGTCCCACTGGTGTGTCGCTGAAGTGATCCCCCCGCCCACCCCGACCAGCCCCACTGGTCATAGCCCATACGAAGCATCCATGAATCCCACACGCATCACTCCATTCGTGGCGGCGGTCCTGATCACGGCCGCATGCAGCGATCCGTTCCAGGTGGATCGCGAGCGTTTCATCACGAGCGCGGCGCTCAGCTCGGCGTTCTCGACCGTGCCGCTCGGCTACTCCGAAGTGTCCAGCTCGTTCTCCGGTGACTCCGATGGCGTGCCCAGCATGTTCCTGCCCGGGATGCGCGCCGCCGCATTTGGTGGCGGCTTGATGGGTGGCGGGTTGGGCGACGCCTTCGCCGGCGCGATGGGGCCCGGGCGCGGCCGCGGGCACGAAGGTCCGTTTGGCGGTCGGTTCGGCGGACACCTCACCTGCGAAGGGGAGTTCAACGCAGGCACGCAGCGGTTTGTCTGCGACCCGGTCACCCGCGGTGGCGTGACGCGCACGCAATCGATGCAGTACAAGACGACCGCCGGCACGGTGCAGCAGGCGTTCGACACGCTGACGACGAACTCCGTCAACGTGCAGTCCGCGAGCACGGGCACCGTGAGCTGGGCGCGTGATGACAACTCGCGCGGGCGCGGCGGTCCCCATCACATCGGGCGCATCGCCGGTGACACCACCACCATCCTCACCACCACGACGACGGTGAACCACTCGTCGAACCGCACCGTGACCGGGCTCGCGTCGCCGAGCACGCAGCGCACGATCAACGGCACCTCGCAGGGGAGCGAGTCCGCGACGGGGACGTCGAGCCGCGGCAACTTCACCGCGACGCGCTCGGCCGCTGACACCACGACGGGACTGGTGGTGCCGGTGCAGTCGGGCAAGGCCACCTATCCGACCGCGGGCACGGTGATCCGCACGATGAAGGCGACGGTGACGTTTGCCGGTTCGGCCGCCACGTCCACCACGCGTCGCGAGGTCATCGTCTATGATGGCTCGACGACCGCCAAGGTCACGATCACCAAGGATGGCGTGACGCAGGCCTGCACCATGGCACTGCCGCGCGGCCGCCCCAGCTGCCCGTAACGACCGTTCCGTTCCGGGTATCTCCGCCGGGGGCCTTCGGGCTCCCGGCGGTTTGCCTATTGGGGTGCGCGTACGCTGCCTAACGCACGGCGACCGAGGGGACCCCGCGCAGCAGCAGCGTCTTGCGCGCGACAACAAGGGACTCGAGGGAGCCAGCCGCCTGGTGGCGTCGCGCGAGGTAGAGCTGCCAATCGGCGAGACCGCGCAGGCCGTGGATGCGAAGGTGCGTCCATCGGTCGGCGATGAGCATGCGGCCCGTCTCGCTCCATTGCACGGCGGCCTGCGGCCCGCGCGCAAGGTGCGTGCGTTCCTGGCGAATGGCCTGCTCCAGGTCCGCGCCGCGGCCGGGGGCCACCTGGAGGAACTCGAACGCCACGAGGCCGTCGGTGTCGCGCGGCATGTCGCTCAGGGTGGGCACCATCTCCACGAACTGGTCGTGATGATGCTGGCTGAGCGCAGAGAGGGCCCCATACCAGTGCAGGGCCGTGCGGCCATCTGCGGCCGGGCGCCGCAGGTCGGGGCTCGCGCGCTCCATCCCCTCCATGCCGGCGTAGCTGCTGGCAATCACCAGGTCGAGCGGCTCCGGGCTTTCCACCTCGCGAAAGCCGCGCACGCGCAACAGGTCCGACATCTCGCGATAGATCGGAACGAGTGACGCCTCGTAGATCCGCATCGCCTCGGCGGACTTGCCGGGCACGAAGAGGAAGGTGACGAGTTGGCGGACTTCCGGTGGCCCGGTCACCGCCTGCGCCGTCGCGGGTGGTGCCAGGAGGGCGATGCCCAGCGCGGCCAGCGCCAGCCGGCGCATGCCTAACGCAGCCTCCCCGCGAGTTCGTCATAGACGCGTCGCACGGCCACCGCCGCCTGCTGGTCCCGGAGGAACCACTCCTGATACGGCCCCCACTGCGCCTGCGCGATCGCCTCGTCCACCGAAAGGCCCTTGGCGTGCAGTCGCGTCACCTCGGCGATCACCGCACGCAGCGCGCGCTGGTACTCGCGCAGTTCGTCGCGCGAGGTGGCCACATCCTCGATGAAGCCGTGTCCGGGAATGAAGCGGGTGTTCTCCATCGCCAGGGCGCGGTCGATCATGGCGGCCCACTCCGAGGGATACGC
>JAEUJK010000393.1 GCA_016794735.1 Gemmatimonadota bacterium
TACGCCTGCACGAGGACCTCATATCGACGCGAGACGCGCGCCCGCATGGGAAACAGGACGCGCAGCAACAGCGTGGGCATCGCCATCCCGCGCGAGACCGCGCGCACCGACTTGGTCAGGTGACGCACATGGTCCGCCGGCGACCACGCACTGCCGAGGGGCGCCACGAACTCCTCCTCCGGCATCGCGTTCCAATACAACGCGCTGTCGTTGCACAGCCGGCGCAGGCCGTGCGCAAGCTCCTGCCGATGGTACGCCGGCACCACCACCGGCAGGAGCTGGGCGAGGGACGCTCGCGGCACGCTGTTCAGTCCTTGTAGGGGTCGAATTCGTTGGCACCCGCCATCACCACCACCAGCGGGCGCAACGTATGCTCCACCTCGATGGTCTTGCCCTGCGCCGCGAGCACATCCGGGAGCCGACGATACACCTGCGGCGCCTCGTCGAGCCCACCACCACGCAGCACGACCTGCTTCTCCCGCACCCATCCGTCCATCATCTGCGGCGTCACGAGGCCCGGCGACATCACCTCGCCGGTCCGGCGATTGATCCGGCCCATCGCCGCCGTGCGCGACATCACCCGCCCCGCCCCGTGCACGGTGGAAAACAGCCCCGACCGCTGCAGCTCGGCCCCCTCGGGATCGTCCGCAATGTCCGCGCCGCGCACGATCACCGCGTTGTCCCCCATCGATCCGCCGATGAAGCCCCGCTGGCCCGGGAACGCCGGGGTCGCTCCCTTCCGCACGACGATCAACTGCTCACCGTCGTGCTCCTCCTCCCACGCGAAGTTGTGGTGGTTGTGCACCAGGTCCACCTCGCGGCCACCAAGCAGGGCTGCCACCTTCCGCACCACCCATTCGCGCCCGGCGTACGCATATTCGCCCGCCAGCCGCATGAGCTGCCAGTAGTCGTGCCCGAGCGGCGTCTCGAGGTCGAGCAGGACCTCGCGTTCCGGCGCCCGATCGGACCACCCCTTGCCCTGCGAGAGCGCGAGGAAGCCTGACGCCACGGTGTGGCCGAGTCCGCGCGAACCGAAGTGGACGCCAACCCACAACACGCCCTCCTCGTCCGCGAAGACATCTACATAGTGATTGCCGGAGCCCACCGTGCCGAGCTGGGTCCGGGCCTTCTCCCGCAGGCCCTGCCGATACCGCGGGTGCAGCGCGTCCCACGCCGGGGACTCGAACAACGGGTGGTCCACCGGCGCATCGTCGGCCCGGTTCTTCCGCCCCACGCCAAAGGAGATTGTCGCCTGGATCGCATCGGCGATGCGGCCCAGCGTCTGCTGCTGCTCCTCGGGAGTGAACCCCAGGCTCTCGAGCGTCAGGTCGGTCTTGAGCGCCGCGTTGCCGCAGGCGATATCGAAGCCGACACCAACGACGGACACCTGGTTCCGGTATGCCGCCACGCCCCCGATGGGCATGACGTACCCCGGGTGTCCGTCGGCCATGAGCGCGACCTTCTCGGCGCGCTGCGCCACGGTACCCAACTGCTCGAGGGTCCGTGCGTCGTGTTCTCCAAAGACTCGCATGTGTCTGTCCGTGATGAATGGTATGTGCTGATGCGGTGGTTCGCGTGCGTGTCGCGCGCTGGCCAGGCGTCGACGTGCGAACCGTTGGCCGTGCAGGGCGCGGCCACGCCGGCCCGGCACCCGATGCGGATGCGCGGACCTGAAATCGTTGCCCCGGCGTCCCGGGGGTTTGGGGTGAAAAACAGGACGCCCCGTCACGGGCGTCGTGACGGGGCGCAGGACCAGGCCGCGTGGAAAGCGGTGGCCAGTTTACCGTCGACGAACCTCGCGCCGCATGCATGGACGCGCCGATACACGGCACAGCGATCCCCTGGCGGGGCACACCGTGACGTGGAAGGGCGCGATGGGTTGTAGGCGCATGTACATTGGCTTCGTGGACGATCCGGGCGTCGCCGTGACGCCGGACGAGACGGGAGACCCCGGGATGCCCAACCGCGTCACAACCGCACGCTCGTGAGCGGCCTGCCCACCACGGAAACACAAGGACAGCTGTTTGTACGCTTCCTTCGGTTTGGGATGCTCGCCTGGGGCGGGCCTGTTGCCCAGATCGGGATGTTGCGCGAGGAGCTGGTGGAGCGCGAGCGGTGGATCCCCCGCGAGCGCTTCAACCGCGTCCTCGCGGTTTACCAGGCGTTGCCGGGCCCCGAGGCGCACGAGCTGTGCGTCTACTTCGGGTCGTTGGTGCACGGGCGGCTGGGTGGGTTGCTCGCCGGCCTGGGGTTCATGCTACCGGGCTTTTGCCTCATCATGGGATTGTCGTGGGCCTACTGGCGTTGGGGGATGAACTCCCCGGTGCTCGCCGCGATCTCCCTCGGCTGCCAGCCCGCCGTCGTGGCCCTCGTCGTGCGGGCCACCATGCGCATCGGCCAGCATGCGCTCACCACGACGGCGCTGTGGGTGATTGGGATCGCCGCCGCCGGGGCCACGGTGGCGGGAGCGAACTTCATGGTCACGCTCCCGCTGGCCGGCCTTGCCGGAGCACTCGCGGCGCGAGCCCAGCCTCCCGTTGCAGCGGCCGCGTTCGCTCCCGTCTCCCTCGCCCCACTGCTGGCACAGTCGGCCGCGGTGGCGGCAGCCCCCGGCGTCCTCGCCATGCTCGGGTACGGACTGCGCGCCGGACTGCTCACCTTTGGCGGTGCCTACACCGCGATCCCCTTGCTCCAGCACGATGCGGTGGTCGCTGGCGCGTGGATGACCAACGCGCAATTCCTCGATGGCATCGCGCTCTCCGGGTTGCTTCCCGCTCCCCTGGTCATCTTCGCGACCTTCGTGGGGTATGCCGGCGGTGGTGCCCTTGGCGCGATCGCCATCACGATTGGCGTCTTCGCGCCCGCGTTTGCGTTCACGCTCGTGGGCCACCGCCACGTGGAGCGTCTCGTGGAGAACACGAGTGC
>JAEUJK010000394.1 GCA_016794735.1 Gemmatimonadota bacterium
TTGTCACCTCGGCGGCCGAGCGCCGGTTGATCGGCTCGCGTGCGGCCGCCGGCTCGCCGAGGTCGATCAGCGCAACGATGCGCTCGCCCTCGGGCACACCCAGGGCCGCGCGCGCGCGCGGATCCTCCATGATCGCCCCCGTCTTGATGTGCGAACCGAGGCCAAGTGCGTGCGCGGTGAGCGAGAGGTTCTGGATCGCCATCATCGTGGCGGCGTAATCCTCCTCGCGGGTCTCCGCACTCTCGGCGAGCATCATCACCACGGCGATCTGCGCCGGGAGCGCCGCGCCTGCAGCCGCAACCTTGTCGATCATCGCCTGCGCGGCGGCCGGATCCTCGATCTTCTTGGCCTTGCGGGCACCGAGCACCGCCCCGTAGGCGCGTCGTGCCTCGGGCCCCATGACATAGAAACGCCAGGGCTGTGTGAGGCGATGGTTCGGTGCAAAGGTCGCGGCCTCGATGATCTGCTCGATCTCTTCCCGACGCACGGGACGATCGGTGAACTGGCGAACGGAACGACGGGAGCGAATGGCGTCAGCGAGGAGCATCGAAGGGCATGCGAGGGAAAGCGAGCGATCAGGGTAGTGCAAGGACAACGAGCTCGCTGGGCGGCTTGTTCCGGGCCGCACCGGTCCATACCGCAAGATACTGCTTGCCATTGACCATGTAGGTCATGGGTTGCGCGGTGACGGCGCCATTCATCCGCATCGACCACACGGTCTCGCCCGTCGCCTTGTCGAGCGCCTTGAGCACGGGCGCGCCGCCAGAGCCTTCGCCAACGAACACCAGCGTCTTCGTCACCATGATCACGGGACGCGTGAAGCCGCCCGTGGGTGGCAGGTTCAGCCCCTGCAGCAACGGGTGGTTCTTGATGTTGTCGGGGGTCTCGCCCGCGGGCTTCATCCAGCGATGTTCGCCCGTGTTCATGTCGATGGCCGTGACGCGATTCCAGGGTGGCTTGATCACGGGGAGCCCACCGCCGAGTGACGGGGAATTGCCCCCCACGGCGATGAAGTCCATGTCCGATCGCTGCGGCACGTTGCCGAGGGCAAGGATCGACATGTTGGTGAACGACCCTACATAGAGCATGCCGGTCTCGGGGTCGAAGGCACCGTGTTCCCAGTTGGCGCCACCCACCGATCCCGGCAGCGAGAGGGTGCCCTTGGTCCCGTCGGATGCATTGGCGAGCGAGGGCGGGGTGAACAGGCCGCCCAGGCGGAATCCCTTGATGGCCTCGGTCGCGCGCGCCTTGAGGTCCGGCGTGAAGTCGATGAGGTCGTCGAGGCTCACCCCCTGCCGGTCATACGGGGCGGGACGCGTGGGGAAGGGCTGCGTGGGCGCAGCACGCTCACCCGGCACGTCGCTCGCGGGCACGGCACGTTCCTCGATGGGCCAGATCGGCTGACCCGAGCCGCGGTCGAACACGTACGCAAACGACTGCTTGGTGAGCTGGATGACGACTTCGCGCCGACGCCCGGCCACGGTGATGTCCGCGAGGATCGGCGCGGTGGGGTTGTCGTAGTCCCAGATGTCGTGGTGTACGATCTGGTAGTGCCACTGCTTCTTCCCCGTGCGCATGTCGAGCGCGACGAGCGAGGTGGAGTAGAGGTTGTCGCCGGGGCGGTGCCCGCCGTAGTAGTCGCCGGTCGCCGCCTCCACGGGCAGGTAGAGCCAGCCGCGCCGCGTGTCCACCGACAGCGGCGCCCATGCACCGGCATTCCCCGTATAGGTCCACGAGTCCTTTTCCCAGGTCTCGTTCCCTGGCTCGCCCTTCACCGGGATCGTGTGAAAGCGCCACTTGAACGCGCCGGTGCGGGCGTCGATCGCGATGATCCGCCCGGGCGTGTTGCGCCGCGACTTGGGCTGCATCCCCACCTCGAGCGCCGGGCCAACCACCACGGTGTTGTCCCAGATGAGCGGCGGTGAGCTGGCGCCGATCGCCGCCGAATCGAGGTTCACCTCCACGCCGAGGTGCGTCTTGAGGTCGACGAACCCGTTGTCGCCGAAGGCAGGGACCGGCTTTCCCGTCCGCGCATTCAGCGCGACGAGCCGGAATCCGGGAGTCGCCACGAAGATCCGTTCGTCGTCGCCCTGCGCCCAGTACGAGACGCCGCGGCCCGAATTGCGACGCGGGGCCACGGCACGACGTGGGCCGTCATCATAGTCCCAACGCCATTTCACGGCCCCGGTCGCCGCATCGGCGGCAATCACGGAGCGATTCACGCCGCTCGTGAAGTAGAGCGTTCCCTTCACCATCAGCGGCGTGGAGATGTTGCGAATATCGGGGGGACGCTCGGCGCTGTCCGGTGTCCAGCGCCAGGCCACCGCGAGGCGGCCCACGTTGGACTTGTCGATCTGCGACAGGGGCGAGTAGTGCGTCCCCGCGTAGTCGCGATGATGCACGCGCCACTCGCCATCGGCCTGCGTGCCCGCGGACTGGGCGCTGGCCACGAACAGGGGTGCGGCCACCGCGAGGACCAGGCCGCGGCGAAGTCCGTTGAACTGCGTGCTGCTCATGCCTGACGTACCTCGGTGATGGGAGCGTCGGGTGGCGCGCAGCGTCCCACGACATGGCGTCCGTGGGTGCTCCACCCTCGCCGATTGTACCCCCGTCACCGCCCCGCGTCTACCGCCGTGCGTCGCCCGCGTCGGGTATCGGGCTTGTCACCGCCGCCTTGCGTTCCTGCCAGGTGATACCGCGGGTGATCCACTCCGGGGCCGGGTCCCCCTTGAGGTAGTGCCCGAACCACTCGAGGATGCGCCGGTGATAGTCCACCTGGTTCTCCTTCTTGCGGAGCCCGTGGTCCTCGCCGGGATACACCAGCATGACAAAGTCTTTCTTGCCGGCGCGCCGGGCGAAGTTGTAGAACTCCACGCCCTGGTGCCAGTCGACGGTGCCGTCGGCGTCGCCGAACATCATCAACATGGGACGTTGCAGCTGGTTGATGGATGCCGCGGGAGAATTGCGCAGGTGGCCTTCCAGGTCTTCCCACGGCGGCTTCACCATCCGCGCCTGTCCCGTCTCCCAGTGATCGAACTCCGGCATCCCCGCACTCCAATGGAAGGCGCCGGCGAAGGAAAGGAAGTTGGTGATCGGTGCGCCCGCGATGGACGTGGCGAACAGGTTGGTTTGCGTGGGCGCGTACGTCGCCTCGTACCCACCCCATGAATGGCCGACCAGGCCGATGCGCGCCGAATCCACGACACCCATCGCGATGACCGCCTTCACCGCCGGGATCAGGCACTCGAGGTACGAGCGCCCGGGGTCGCCCCAGCGAAAGACGATGTCCGGCGTGAAGACGAAGTACCCCTGCTGCGTCCAGACCGTCCGGTTGTAGTACGTGCGCTCCGACGGCACCACGAACCGGTGCACGTCCTGCGAAAGCAACTCGTACGTGTTGACGATCATCGGGTACTTCTTGCTGGGATCGTAGTTCGCCGGGTAGTACAGCGCGCCCTGCAGGCGTCGACCGGAATCACTCGTGAACTCGACCAGCTCCGACCGGCCCCACGCCTGGCTCGCGTGGAACTCGTTGAGCGCCCCAGCCACCGGCGCCGCCTTCAGGTCGCTGCCGCTCACGAACCAGCTCGGCGGTGCATCGAACCGCTCGCGCGTGAAGGCCACCGTCTCGGTGCTGTCGGCGCGAAAGAACCCCGCATGCGTGAACCGGCCCAGGGTCGCCCGCTCCACGGTGCCGTTAGGCAACAGGCGCGCATATCCGCTCTCCTTGGACCACTCCCCCGAGATGGACAACCACACCGGCCGTGCGACCTCGAGCGACGGTGAGCCACGCCCGAACGGGCCCGTGGCGGCGACCCGATGCACGAGACGCTCGCCGGCCCCGTGGGTCAGGCGCGTCCCGGTGCGCCCGTCGGCCGCGATGCGCCAGATGTCGTACTTGTCGTACACGAGGAACCACCGTTCGTCCGACGACCACCCGCCAAAGCCGAACGGCCCGAACTCGTCGGTGGGCGAGTCCGTGTCGCGCTGCTGGAACTCCGCGCCCGCCACGTTGACCTGCACCGCCGTCCTGGTGCTCGTTGCGACCACGTACCACTGCCCGGCGGCAAAGTACGTGTAGTACGTGCCGCGGGGACTCAGCCCGCCCGTGAACCGCACGCTGTCGGCGAGCATCCGTCGGGTGCCGGTCGCCAGGTCGGTGGCCGACACATCGACGCGTCGCCGGCCGAACATCTGGCCCCACGCGTACGGTGCCGTCGACACCGACACGGCCACTGGCCCCTGCTCCGCGATCACCACCTGGTCCATCAGGTCCAGCTGGGCGGGAATCACGCGACCATCGGCCAGCCACCAGGCGTGGGCGAGCGTGCGACGCGCATCCTGGGCGTCCTGCACCTTCTGCATCGGGATCGGCCGCACATCGCTGGCGTGCCACACCTGCACGTCCGATGGCTTGGAGGTTCCGCTCGCCACTCGCGCGGTGTCGCGCTGCGGTTCGCGTGGCCGCAGGCCGACGATGATCGAAGCCCCGTCGCGCGACCACTCGGGCACCCGCGCGTCGGCCACCCGCAACTCGCGCGCAATCGACGATCCGCGCGATGGGTCGAGCGTCACGGGCGTCGGGGCGGGACCACCGAGCCCGCGCCAGGCCAGCACCACGTGATTCGTGTCGCGGAAGCCCGGCTGCACGAGGCTGCGCAGCACGACGAGATCGCTTGCCCCGCGCCGCCACGCCATGGCCCGATACCGATCCGGCGAGGACGCGAGGGTCACCAGCCGCCCGCTCCCTGCATCGAGCAATTGGAGTCCGTTCCCGGCATTGCCGTCGGTCTCCAGCGTCATCGCGAGCAGGGCGCCGCTCTCGCTCCACTGGAACGCGGCCACGTTGCCGATCACCTGCGTGGCCCCGGTCGCCAGGTCGCGCACCAGCAGGTCCGCGGCATCACGCTTGGCGACGTCGGCCGGATGCAGGCGCACGGCGACAAAGCGCCCGTTGCCGCTGAAGCGCGCGGCCGTTGCCGACCCGAGCACGTGCGTCGCCCCCGTCGACAGGTCGAGCAGTCCCGCGGTGGACCGCACGGGCTTCTTGTCGCGTTCCAGTTTCTCGCGTTCGGCGGGCGTGGGTTGCACGGTGTACAGCATCCAGGCGTTGTTGACGCTGAACACGGGGGCGCTGCCCTGCGCGATCACCTGCGGCGTGGGACGGTCCATCCGCCGCACGCGGAGTTCCGAGCTCTCGTCGACGCGGTTCACGGTCCAGGCGAACCAGCTTCCGTTGGGCGACAAGGCGGCGGCGCCGGGCGTCTCCCACCGACCATAGTCCGCCGCCTGCACAATCGGCTTTGCCTGGGCGGCGAGGAGGACAGGGACTGCCGCGCCGAGGACGAGCAGGAAACCGCGCATGGGAACGCTCCGGGTGAGGCCGGGTGGCCGTGGCCCCAAGCTACGCGGAGAGCGCTCCCTCGCCACCCGGGCGCGCGGCGCGCAACATCGCGCGTCCACCGGGAATGATCATCCACGCCACGGCATAGGTGAGCACAAACAGTACGCCACGCACGAAGAGCCCGCCGAACGCCCCCGCATCGGGCAACCGGGCATCGAGCGCGTACAACACGACCACCCCGGCGGTTGCTGCGACCGCCGGCACCAGCCAGACCGGGAGCACCGCACGTGCCTTGACGTGCGTCGGATGCAGCAGGAAGAAGACTCCCGGGAGGGAGGTCAGCGCGTTGGCGACGGCGACACCCGCCGCGACGCCAACCGGACCGTTCCGCACGCCTACCACGACACAGGCGAGGAAGATGGGAGTCGTCACGAACGTCCACCGCAGCTGGCGATGGGGACCGGCCCCGCCCACGGCGAGCGAGACCCACTGTGCCAGGCGGCCGATGCTGCCGATGGCGATCGCGAGCGCGATCAGGCGCAGCATGGGCGCCGAGGCCACCCACCGCTCGCCAAACAACACGTGCATCACGCCCACGGGCTCGGCGAACAGGAAGGCAACAACCGGCAACGACGCGGCCAGCACCGGCAGGAAGGCATTTCGTGCGTAGGCCGCGAACCGCACCGGATCGTCGCGGACGCGGCTGAGGCTCGCCACCGCGACCTCGGTCAGGGCCAGGAAGGGTTCGATGAAGGCGAACGTCCCCCATCGCTTGGCCGTGTCGTAGAACCCCAGCGGACCGAAGCCGAACACCGCGCCCACCGCCAGCCGGTCACACTGGTCCCCGATCCACCCGACGAACCGCGAGCCCGCGAACCCGCGCCAGTAGGTACGGAGCTCGCGCACCACCTCATGCGTCGCGTCGCCCAGCTCCCGGGACGGCAACGGACGCCATCCGCTCACCTTCCAGATGATCGCCACGCGCCCGAACTCGACGATCGCCATCTGGATGAGGTAGGTCCAGTATCGCGCCCCGGCGCGCGCCGCGAATACCGAGACGATGATCGAGACCACGAGCGCGACGAGGTGCGCTGCCAACACGACCCCAAACCGGAATTGCCGCTTGAGCAGCGCCTCGGGGATGGCGCTGAACGTGGCGCCGAAGATGATCAGGGCCCAGACCGCCGCCACCGGCACCACGCGCGTATCGCCGTTGATGAGCGCGAGCAGCGCGGCAGCCGGTACCATGGTGAAGGCGACCAGGGCGTTCCAGCGCAACGACGCCCAGAACACCGCGCTGGCCTCCACCGCCGACAGCCCCGTGTGCTGGATGATCGCGCCCTGCAATCCGCCGTTGGCCACGTTCTGCACCAGCAGCGCGATCGGGAAGACGTACGCCTGCACCCCCACGTCTTCCTCCGTGAGGATGCGCTGCAGGATGACGGCGAGGCCGAGCTGGAGGATGAGCTGCGCCCCACGCCCGGCGACCGTGATGACGCCGGACCGGACCGACTCCTTCCCCGTGCTCATCGCCGACGGTGCGTTGCTCAGGAGACGGGCCGCCGCGTCGTCGTTACACCCTTCACCAGGCGGTACATGAACTCGACGCCTTCATAGAATCCCTTCGCCGGGATCCGCTCGTTCATGCCGTGCGCGAAGGTGTCTCCATAGAAGAGGCCGGAGACGCCGTACACCGGCACCCCCGCCGAGCGGAGGTGCACGCCGTCCGTGGCCCCGGTGCTCATCGTGGGGATCACCGGGATCCCCGGCCACATCTCCTTCGTCACGCGCTCGATCTCACCCATCAGCTCCGGCGTGAGGGGCGACGGCGGCGAGTTGCGCGCCTCGCCCTGCATGGTCACCGTCACCTTGGTCCCGGCGATCGCCTGCTCCAGGAGCCCCTTCACGTACTGCGGCGTCTCGTCAGGCAGGATGCGGCAGTTCACCATCCCGCGGGCGCGCTGCGGCAGCGCGTTCTGTGCGTGGCCGCCGTCGAGCATCGTCGCCACACACGTCGTGCGCAGCTGCGAGTTGAAACGCGGATCCTCCGAGACCTTGGCCACCGCGGCCGCATCGTTGGGATTCGCGACCACCGCCTTCATCGCCGCGCCGAGGGCCGGGTCTACGGTTTCCGACAACTTCGTGAAGTACGCCCGGGTGACCTCGTTGAGCCGCACCGGCAGGTCGTACGCGCCGAGCTTCACGAGCGCCTTGGCGAGTTCGGTGATGGCATTGTCCTTCACCGGCACCGAGCTGTGCCCACCCGGGTTGGTCGCTTCCAGCTGGAACATCTGGAACTTCTTCTCGCTCGCCTGGATGTCGTGCGAGATGTACTTCCCCGACGCGCTCACCCGGCCACCACCCCCTTCATTGAAGGCGTACTCCGCGTCGATCAGGTCGCGGTGCTTCTCGAGCAGGTACGCGACGCCGTTCGCTCGCCCGCCCTCCTCGTCCGCGGTGAGCGCCACGATGATGTCGCGCTCCGGCACGAACCCCTCGGCCTTGAGTCGCGCGATCGTCGCCAGGTGGACCGCGCCTTCGTCCTTGTCATCGGCGACGCCACGCCCGTAGAAGGTCCCGTCCTTCTCGATGAACTGGTACGGGGGCAGCGTCCAATCCTCGGGCTTGGCCTCGACGACATCGATGTGCGAGAGGAGCAGGATCGGCTTCTTTCCCGTGGCGCGCCCACGCAAGCGCACCACGAGGTTGCCCTTCTTCGGTGCGTTCTCGATGACGCGGATGTCGGACTCGGCGAAGCCGAGGCCCTTCATGCGCACCGCCATGGCCTGCGCGGCCGCGAGGGTGCTGCCGTCGCTCCCCTGGGTGTTGATCTCCACCAGCTCCTTCAGGAGGGAGCGGGCGAGCGAGTCCCACTTGGTCTTGGGCGTGGCCTGGGCACCGGCCGATCCGGCGGTCAGGGCAAGCGCGGCAAACGCGGCGAGTCGAAGGCGCATGGCAGGACGGGAGCGAGGGAAACGGCAGACGGCAGACGGCAGACGGCAGACGGCAGACGGCAGACGGCAGACGGTGCGCACCCGAGGGCTACGGCTCAAACCCCCAATTCGCAAGTCCGCCGCGATCAGGGTAGTGACCCTTTGGCCCCGGAGGTAGGTTCTCCGCGGCCTCGGTTCCGGCAGCCCATGCCGTGGAGCGAAGCCAGGACCGAGCGGCCTCCCCCGGCGCCCGGTCGTTCCCCTCCTCCGTCATCGACATGGCTTCCCGTCGCGACTTTCTCACGCGTGCCGCCGCCGGCGTCGGCGCCGCGGCCCTGACCCCATCGATCGCACGCGCCGGGTCATTCGCCGAGGCGCTCGAACGCGCCGAGCTGCACCCCCGAACTGAGCCGCTCAAGATCCTCATCCTCGGCGGCACCGGCTTCATCGGCCCGTACCAGGTGCGGTATGCGGTGGCGCGCGGTCACAAGGTCACCGTGTTCAACCGCGGGCGACGCCAGGCCGGCTTGCCCGAGTCGGTCGAACACCTGCAGGGCGATCGCCAGACCGGTGACCTCGCCTCGTTGAAGGGCAAGAAGTGGGACGTGGTGATCGACAACCCGACGACGCTGCCGTTCTGGGTGCGCGACGCGGGGCAGATCCTCAAGGGGAACGCGGATCACTACGTGTTCATCTCGACCATCTCGACCTATGCGCACTACCGCAAGGCCGGCATGGACGAGAGCTATGAACTGGCGGCCTACACCGGCACAGAAGACCCGATGACCCTCAAGCAGGCCGGGGGCAACCTGTACGGGCCGCTCAAGGTGCTGTCGGAGAAGGAGTGCGAGAAGTGGTTCCCGGGCAAGACGACCATCGTCCGCCCCGGCCTGATTGTCGGGCCTAACGATCCTACCGACCGCTTCACCTACTGGCCGGTGCGCATCGACCGCGGGGGTGAGGTGCTCTGCCCGGGCACTGGCCAGGATCCCGACCAGGTGATCGACGCGCGCGACCTGTCCGAATGGGTGGTGCGCCTGTGCGAGGACCACATCATCGGCACGTTCAACGCCACCGGGCCGCGGGCCCCGCTCACGGTGGGCGAGATGCTGGCCGGGTGCCGCGCCGCGAGCAGTGGCAGCAACGACGTCAAGCTCACCTGGGTGGACTACAAGTT
>JAEUJK010000401.1 GCA_016794735.1 Gemmatimonadota bacterium
CCTCAACACGCATCGTGCGCAGGTGGACCTCGTCCTGAGCGACGTGGTGATGCCGGATGTCGACGGCCTGTCGCTGGCCCAAACGATCAGAAGCAGCGGTGGCACCACCCCCATCGTGTTCATGTCGGGGTACGCCGGGCATGGGCAAGAGGTCGAGGCCCAGCTTGCGCGCATCGGCCCGACGCTGGTGAAGCCGTTCTCGCACGAAGGGCTCACCACGACGGTGCGCCGCGTCCTCGACCGGTCCCCGCGGACGCGATCCGTTCCCGGCCGGTACCAGCCCCTCTGACCTCGCCCGGCTTCGCCGCCGGGTAGCTGGTCGGGGGGTTGACGGGTCCACGAGTCGCCTATAGGCTTCCATCCGCATACACGGATGGAATGACAGCCACCGCCTTCACCCACCTCTCGACGCTGGCCGATCCCACACGGGCTCGGCTGCTTCTTGCGTTGGATGGCCATGAGCTGTCTGTGAGCGAACTCGTTGCTGCGCTTCAACTTCCGCAGTCCACGGTGTCGCG
Source organism: Gemmatimonadota bacterium (assembly GCA_016794735.1). Classification (GTDB taxonomy): domain Bacteria; phylum Gemmatimonadota; class Gemmatimonadetes; order Gemmatimonadales; family Gemmatimonadaceae; genus RBC101. The sequence goes on from JAEUJK010000401.1 coordinate 519, forward strand.
GCATCTCAAGCTGCTCGGCGACGATGGATGGGTCGCCAGCCGGGCGGATGGCACCTCCCGCTTCTACCGAAAGGTGTCGGATGCCGGGCACTGGCCCGAGCAGCTGTGGGACGTGGTGCGCCGGGACATGGAGACCTCCGCCGGGGCTGCGGCTGATCGTCGTCGGGTGGAGGCGGTTGTGGCGGAGCGCCGCCGCCGTTCGCGCGAGTTTTTCTCCTCCGAGGCCGGCAGCTGGCAGGAGCATCGTCGCGCGCTGTTCGGGCCGGGGAGCGACCTCACGCTCCTCACGGCGCTGCTGGATCCCACGTTGGCGGTGGGTGACTTCGGTTGTGGCGACGGCCGGCTCACCGCGCTCCTGGCCGACCAGGTACGGCACGTGGTCGCCGTGGACGGATCAACGGAGATGCTCGCTGCCGCGCGGGACCGTGTGGGCGAGCGGTCCAACGTCGAGTGGCGGCTGGCGGACCTGGAGCGCCTTCCCGTCACAGATCGCGCGCTCGACGTAGCGATACTCTCGCTGGTGCTGCACTACCTCCCGGAGCCGGCGGTCGCGGTGAAGGAAGCGGCGCGCACGCTAAAACCGGGGGGCCGACTGGTCGTCATGGACATGGTTCCACACGATCGCGAGGAACTCCGGCGCTCCATGGGCCACGCGTGGTCCGGCTTTGACGGGGCCCAGCTGCGGGAGTGGATGACCACGGCGGGGCTCACGGACGTTCGCATTCGCACGCTACCGCCCGATCCCGACGCCAAGGGGCCGGGCCTGTTCGTGGCGCAGGGCCTTCGGGCCCCCTGACCAGGGATTGCGCCAGGTCGCTCATCGATCTTCCCAGATTTCACCAAACTCGAGACAACATATGACTTCGACGGCACGTCCAACCATCTCGACCGACTCTCCCATGGATCGACCGGCCTTCAAGGTGAAGGACCTCACCCTCGCGGAATGGGGTCGCAAGGAGATCCGCCTCGCCGAGGTGGAGATGCCCGGCCTCATGGCGCTGCGCGCCGAGTTCGGCGCGAAGAAGCCGCTGGCTGGTGCGAAGATCATGGGCTCGCTGCACATGACCATCCAGACGGCCGTCCTCATCGAGACGCTCGTGGAACTCGGCGCCGACGTGCGCTGGGTCTCGTGCAACATCTTCTCGACGCAGGACCACGCCGCATCCGCGGTGGTCGTCGGGCCCAAGGGAACGCTCGACCATCCGACGGGCGTGCCGGTGTACGCGTGGAAGGGTGAGACGCTCGAGGAGTACTGGTGGTGCACCGAGCAGGCGCTGATGTGGCCCGATGGCTCGGGCCCGAACATGCTGCTCGATGATGGTGGCGACGCCACGCTCCTCATCCACAAGGGTGTGGAGTACGAGAAGGCCGGTGCCGTGCCCGGGTTCAATCCCAAGACGGACAGCGAGGAGTGGGGCGTCATCCTCACGCTCCTTCGCCACGAGCTCGAGAAGAACCCCGGGCGCTGGACGAAGGTCGCGGCGGCCATCAAGGGCGTCACCGAGGAGACGACGACGGGCGTGCATCGCCTGTACGAGATGATGAAGGCCGGCACGCTGCTCTTCCCGGCGATCAACGTCAACGACTCGGTCACCAAGTCCAAGTTCGACAACCTGTACGGCTGCCGCCATTCGCTCACCGACGGCATCCTGCGCGCCAGCGACGTGATGCTGGCGGGCAAGGTCGCGGTGGTCTGCGGCTACGGCGATGTAGGCAAGGGCTGCGCGCAGGCGCTCCGCGGCCAGGGCGCGCGCGTCATCGTCACGGAGATCGATCCCATCTGCGCCCTGCAGGCGGCGATGGAGGGGTACCAGGTCACCACGCTCGACGAGGTGCTCACGACGGCGGACATCTTCGTCACCGCGACCGGGAACATGAAGATCATCACGGTCGAGCACATGAAGCGCATGAAGGACAAGGCGATCGTGGGGAACATCGGCCACTTCGACAACGAGATCGACATGGCCGGCCTCAAGACGTCGGGGATCAACCGCATCAACATCAAGCCGCAGTTCGACGAGTACGTCTTCCCCGACGGCCACTCGGTCCTCGTCCTCGCCGAGGGGCGCCTCCTCAACCTCGGCTGCGCGACGGGACACCCGAGCTTCGTCATGAGCTCGTCGTTCTCCAACCAGGTCATCGCGCAGATCGAGCTCTACGGCAACACCTCGCGTTACGAGAAGCAGGTGTACGTGCTGCCGAAGCACCTGGACGAGAAGGTGGCTCGCCTGCACCTCGACAAGCTGGGCGTGAAGCTCACCAAGCTCAGCGAGGAACAGGCGTCGTACATCGGCGTGCCGGTGGACGGCCCGTACAAGCCGGACCACTACCGCTACTAGTCGAGGACGCTGTCGGTCGGCGGGGCCACGGTCACACCGTGGCCCCGCCTGGCATTTGGGGACCCACGCAGGCCGCGTCCCACTTGCCCTTCACAGGGCCGGACCCTTGCTTAGGCGCACCCTCGTCACACCGGGAGGCGCCGTGCAATCCACAGAATTCGATGCCATTGTGGTCGGCTCCGGGATCTCCGGCGGATGGGCCGCCAAGGAGCTCACCGAGCGTGGCCTCAAGGTCCTCCTGCTCGAGCGGGGCAAGAACGTCGAGCACGTGAAGGACTATCCCAACGCGACGAAGGGGACGTGGCAGTACCCGCATCGTGGCGGCCGGACGCAGCAGATGGAGCGCGACTACCCGGTCCTCAAGCGCGACTACCCACTCAACGAGAAGAACCTCGACTGGTGGGCCAACGAGGCGGAGAACCCGTACACCGAGGTCAAGCGCTTCGACTGGTATCGCGGGTACCAGGTGGGCGGGCGCTCACTCCTGTGGGGCCGGCAGAGTTATCGCCTGAGCGAGTTCGACTTT
>JAEUJK010000449.1 GCA_016794735.1 Gemmatimonadota bacterium
GCGAGGACACGCGACGAGTCCCCAGTACCGAGCAGGTTGAACTGCTCGACCGTGAGTTGGCCGGTCGTCAGCGTTCCTGTCTTGTCCACGGCGAGCGCACGGACGGAGGCGAGGGTGTCGAGATGTTCGGCGCCCTTGACGAGGACGCCGTTGCGCGCCGCGCTCGTGAGCGCACTGACCATCGTGACCGGGGTCGCGATGACCAGGGCGCAAGGACACGCGATGACGAGGAGCGTGATCGCGCGGGTGATCCACTCCACGTCGGGTTGGCCGGCGGCTATCGAGGGGATCAGCGCGACCGCGAGCGACAGCACGACCACAATCGGTGTGTACCACGCGGCAAAACGCTCCACCAGCTGTTCTGCCGGCGCCCGTCGCGATTCGGCGACTCGCACCAGCTCCACGATGCGCGCGAAGGTGCTATGGCGCGCATCGGCCGTGACGTCGACATCGAGCGTGCCGTCACCATTCATGGTGCCGGCGAAGACACGATCGCCAACGCGCTTTGAACGCGGGAGCGATTCGCCGGTGATACTCGCTTCGTTCACGAGCGAGTCACCAGCCAGCACGGTGCCGTCCGCGGGCACCTTTCCGCCTGGACGGACGCGGACACGCTGACCAACCAGGAGCGCCTCGACCGACACGCGGCTCGTGGCGCCATTGTCCTCGACCAGCTCCGCATGTTCCGGCGCAATGGCGACCAGTTCGGCGAGGGCGCGTCGCCCGCGGTCCACGGCGTACCTTTCGAGGAGCTCGGCAGCGGAAAAGAGGAAGGCCAGTGTCGCTGCCTCGAAGGGTTCACCGATCACCACGGCGGCGACCATCGCGGTCGTCATGAGAAAGTTCATGTCGAGCCGCAGGCGGCGGAGCGCCCGCAGCCCGGCGCCGACGAAGTTGAGCCCGCCGACCAGGCACGTCAGATAGAAGAGCAGGCCCCCAGGGTCCGTTCGCAGGCGCAGCCAGCCGGCCGAGTCCGGCGACTCCAGCAGGCGGCTCAACACGACGCCAAGGAGCCACGTTGCACCAGCGAGGTAGGTGCGCAGCGCGAAGGGCGTGCGCCAGGGAGACGGGCGATCGGTTGTCATGATGGGACCTGGCGGTCGCGGCGGCTCTCGACGAGCGCGTAGACGGCGGGGAGGACGAGGAGGGTGAGAAGTGTTGAGGTGATCAGCCCGCCGATGACGACCGTGGCGAGCGGGCGCTGGACTTCTGCACCAGAGCCGGTGGCGATGGCCATCGGCACGAAGCCCAGCGCGGCAACCAGCGCGGTGGTGAGGACGGGACGAAGTCGCACGTGCGCGCCGTCACGGGCCGCCTCGCGTGCCGTCGCTCCCTCGGCTCGCCGCTGACTGATGTACCCCATCAGCACGAGTCCGTTGAGCACCGCGACGCCAAACAAGGCGATGAAGCCCACTCCGGCCGATATCGAGAGCGGCAGGCCGCGCAGCGCGAGCGCCAGCACCCCGCCGCTGATGGCAAACGGGACGTTGAGGAAGATCATCCCGGCCAGGGCAACGGACCCCTGGCTCATGTAGAGCAGGAGGAAGATCAACGCCAGGGCGACGGGCACCACGAGGGCGAGGGTGCGCGAGGCGGCCTTGAGGTTCTCGAACTGGCCACCCCACTCCACGAAGTAGCCGGCCGGTACGACGTTCGCCGATACGAGTTGACGCTGCGCATCGGCGACAAACGAGGCGATGTCGCGACCCCGAACGTTCATT
>JAEUJK010000525.1 GCA_016794735.1 Gemmatimonadota bacterium
GCCGACATGCCGGTGGTGATCTCCCTGCTCAACTCGTACTCAGGCATCGCGGGCGCGATGACGGGCTTCGTCATCCGCAACGACGTGCTCATCGTGTCCGGGGCGCTCGTGGGCTCGTCGGGGATCATCCTCTCGCAGATCATGTGCAAGGCGATGAACCGTTCGCTGGCCAACGTGCTCTTTGGTGCCTTTGGTGGCGCGACGAGCGCGTCCACCAAGAGTTCCGCGGGGCTCACCGTCAAGTCGATCGCCGCGGAGGACGCCGCGATCCAGCTGGCGTACGCCACGAACGTCATCATCGTGCCCGGGTACGGCATGGCCGTCGCCCAGGCGCAGCACGTCGTGCGCGAACTTGCGGAACTCATCGAGCGCAAGGGCGGGTCCGTGCGCTACGCCATCCACGCGGTCGCTGGTCGCATGCCGGGACACATGAACGTCCTCCTCGCCGAGGCGAACGTGCCCTACGACAAGATGATGGCGATGGAAGACATCAACTCGGACTTCGAGAACTGCGACGTCGCCGTGGTCATCGGGGCGAACGACGTGGTGAACCCGGCCGCACGCACCGATCCGTCGTCCCCCATCTTCGGCATGCCGATCCTCGACGTGGACAAGGCGAAGAGCTGCATCGTGCTCAAGCGGTCCATGGGTGCAGGGTTCGCGGGCATCGAGAACGAGCTCTTCTACGCGCCGCGTACGTCGATGTTGTTCGGCGACGCCAAGAAGAGCATTTCGGCCCTCGTGGCCGAGGTCAAGCAGCTTTAGGAGCGACGGCGTCCCCCGGGGGCGCCGCCCCTCCGGCTCCCCCTCATGACCCCAACGCCCGAGCTCATCACCACGACCGATCCCGTCTCCCAGGGGATCGTGGCGGCGCTGCTCATCGCGCTCTTTGGCGCCCTCGTCATCGAGACGGCGCATCGCGTGCTCATTGCGCTGGGGGCGGTGGCGCTCCTCTTCCTCGTCACCTACTTCACGCCGTTCCACCTCATGCCGTTCGAGCGCGTCGCACACGCGCTCGACCTGAACGTGCTGGCGCTGCTGACGGCGATGATGGCCCTCGTTGGCGTCTTTCGCACGTCCGGCGTGCTTGATCGGCTGGCCCGGAGCACCCTGGCGCGCGCCGGCGGCGATCCGCGGCGACTCCTCACCATCATCATCTGGGCGACCGGCACCGCGTCCGCCTTCCTCGACAACGTCACGACGGTCGTGTTCCTCACGCCGCTCGCGATCGCGTTTGCCGCGCAGTACGGACTTCGGGCGCGGGTGTACCTGCTCCCGATGGTGATGGCGTCCAACATCGGTGGCACGGCAACGCTCATCGGCGACCCGCCAAACATCCTCATCGGCTCGGCCACCGGTTTGGCGTTCACGCAGTTCCTCGTGACGCTCACCCTGCCCTGCGTCGCGCTATTGGCATGGCTCGATGTCTTCGCGGGACGGGTGTACCGCCGCGACCTCGCGACCGCCCGAACCGCCCTGGCGTCCGCTGTTCCGCCCATCGCCGAGGAGCCACTCGCACTCGACCCCACCCTGGCTCGCGGGCTCGCCGCGATTTCCATCGGCATCCTGGTCGGGTTCTTCACGCACCACATCACCCACATGCCGGTCGCCAT
>JAEUJK010000546.1 GCA_016794735.1 Gemmatimonadota bacterium
GTCACCCTCGAGCGTGCGGGACTGCGCGGCAAGGTCTCGATCCTCGATGGCGGGATCGACATGTGGCGCGAGTCGGGCCGGCAGGTCTCCTTTGAGGCGACCCCGGTGAGCCGCGGTTCGTTCACGCCGCAGCCGTTCGACAACGTGGTGGACGCAGCCTGGATCACCCAGAACGGAAGCCGCGCCGGGGTCAAGGTGCTCGATGCGCGGGCGCCGGAGTTCCACCTCGGACTCAGCGCCGGATCCACGGCGCGCGCGGGTCGCATCCCGGGGGCGCGCAACATCCCGTTCAGCTCGCTCACCGGCGAGCTCACCACCTTCCGCGATGCCGCGAAGATCCGCCGCCTGTTCGAGGCCGCGGGGGTGGCGAAGGGAGACACGGTGGTGACGTACTGCCACATCGGGCTGCAGGCGAGCCTGCTTTACACGGCGGCCCGGTCGTTAGGCATCCCGGTCCGGATCTACGACGGGTCGTTCGAGGACTGGGCGAAGCGCAGCGAGCTGCCGGTGGAGAAGGTGCGGTAGGGACGGCAGACGGCAGACGGCAGACGGCAGTCAGTGAGACGCGTGCGGCGGTCGCCCGACGCCGGCCGCCTGCGCTGGGCGGCTGGAGTGGGGTCCGGTTAGAGCCGGAACAGGTAACTCCACTTCACGAAGAAGCCGTCCGAGGTCCGTCGCAGGGCGCGGAACTTGAGGGGCTCCGTCTCCGACATCGAGCTGCCGTAGCCCACGAACAACACCGTGCCCGGCGTGGGCTGGTAGGAGAACAACCAGTCCGCACGCACCCGGTTCCGCTTGAAGCCAGACAGCCTGGTGTAGGTGCCGTCGGCATTCTTGAGCAGCAGGGGATCGTTGGTGCGCTGGTCGTCGCGCAGGTCGAGTTTCTCCTGCGTGTCGTACTGGCCCACGAAGCGCACGAACATGAAGCGCGTCGCCTGGTACTCCATCTTGAGGCGTGGCACCTTGCGGATGTTCACGGTCTCGCCTGTCTTCCAGCGATTGTACTCCTGCTGCTGGTACTGCGCCTCGAGACGCAACAGGTCGGTGGGGCGCCACCGGGCGTTGACGGTGAAGATGTGGATCAGGCCGGATTGCCACTCGTCGAAGTTCTCGTCCTTGCCGCCGATGTAGAACACATCGCCCGAGAAGCGCGACCACTCCGGTGTGTTCACCCGAAACGTGAGGTCCACGTTGTGCAGCCGCGGATCCCCCGCGCCGGTGAACTTCACGATCTGCTTCTGTCCGCCGATGGTGCGTTCGATGTAATGGTCCTGGTACAGCAGCGAGTCGAAGCCGAAGTTCTCGAAGAAGATCCCGCCGCTCATGCGCCACCCGCCACGCACCGCCATGTTGCCGTTGAAGTGCAGCTTGCGGTCCTGCGACGCCCGCCCGTTGACGAACGACGTGTAGGTCTGCGTCCCCTGGCCGCGCACGCTGAAGCCCCACGATTCCACGCGTGAGCCCGGCGCCCGCAGGAAGGTGAAGGCGTGGGACACGAGGTAGTTCGCCACGTTGCGCCGGGAGATGAACCCGGCCTGCGCATCGAACTCCTCACCGACCGCGTTGATGCTCGCGTTGAAGTCGTACGTACGCCCGTTGCGACCCAGGCTCCCGGACCAGAGGGGTGCGGTGGTGACTTCGTCGTCGAGCCGCGTGCGACTCAACGCCCCGTGGCCCTGCAGCGTCCACAACTTGCGGAACACGAGCCGGCCGTCGACGCCAAGCACGCGATTGTAGTCGTCCGCATCGAGGCGATCGGTGTACGTGAGCCCGATGCGGCTGAGCGGCCCCACATCGCGCACGGCACGCAACACGTTGAAGTACGGGTGCCCATCACCCGAGAGCGAGTTCCGGCGATCATCGAGCCCGCTCAGCACGGCCACGTTGGTGCCCGCGACCTTGCCCGTGAGCTTGGCGGCAAAGTCCGGTTGGACCATGCGGCGGGTGTAGATCAGGCCGTCCGGCGCCGAGTAGTTCTCGATCCCCTCCAGGAAGAACGGTCGGCGCTCGGGATAGAAGAGCGCCTGCCGCGGATCGAACACGAGCGCCACGACATCGGCCTCGACCTGCGAGAAGTCCGGATTGAACGTGCCGTTCATGACGAGGTTGTTCGTCACCCCCCAGCGCATCGTGCCCCCGTATTCGGGCCCCTGCGGGAGGTACCGCCAGCTGCTGTCGCGACGCGGCGCGCCATTCTGGAAGCCGACAACGGACGGATTGAAGTCCACCACCAGCCCACGCTCCAACCCATGCAGCCCCTTGAGGGTGCCGGCCTGCGCCAGGAACGACGCGGCGTCACGACGGGCCGGCGTCCAGGTGTTGTCATGGCCGAGGTACCGCACGCGACGCACCACCTGCACGCCCCAGTCCTGAACATCCAATGCCTGGTACCGCAGGCTCTTGAACGGGATCCGCACCTCGACCTCATAGCCGAAGTCGGTGATGCGCCCCTTCGACTCGTACACGAAGTTGGCGCTCAGGTCCGCTTGCACCGTGCTCGCGCTGCCATCGAGCGAGCCGCCACCACGCTGGCCGGCGCCACGCGCCCCCTCGTTGATCGTGCCATCGGCCTGGACCCCCAGCGCGGACACACCAAAGACGAACGCCTGCCGGCCATCATTGAACGTGTTCAGGATGATGTCGACGGCATCGTCCGCCGTGATCTTGTCGCGATCCGAGAGGTTCGCGTTGATCGCGCCGGCTGGCGCAAAGGCCCGGATCCCGAAGTGGATCGCCGTCGGTGAATACCAGACGAGCACGACGGTCGAGTCCTGCGCGGGCTGCTGGTCCACCGGCTGGTACATCGAGAACCCGGTGAGCACTGCGGCCTGCGCCCACGGGGCCTCGGACAGCTGGCCGTCGATGGCCACCGCCGCCGCGATGCGCGGCGGTGCGACCTGCAGCTGGCCTGCACGCCCGTTGTAGACCTGCTGCGCACCAGCGGTGGAGGCAGCAACAACCAGCGAGACCAGGACGACGAAACGGCGCATGCGACGGATCAGGGGGAGGCAGGGGGCGGAATCTACCGTGCGGACCTCACCCGCGGGGCACCATGCCCCCATGCACAACGGGCCCCGCATCGCGCGGGGCCCGCTGCCCTCACCTGCCGGTGCAATTGCGTTCTAGAATTTCACGCTGATACCGGCGGTGAACGCCCAGTTGTGCGTGCGCTGCGTCTTCAGGTCGATCATCGTCGCTTCCTTGAGGTCGAGCCGACCCACGTAGTCCTTCGCCATCGCCCGCAACGTCAGCCCGCGACTCACCTGCAGGTCAATACCCGCCCCGTAGTTTGCGGCGAACGCGGTCGACTGCGTCCGTAACGACCCCACGCCGATCTCGGTGCGCATGGCACCCGCACCCGCCTCGACGAACGGCACCGCCTCACGCCCCAGCGAGATCGGGGTCGGCAGGCGATACTGCACGCCCGCGTCGTAGAGCAGGACCTTGGCGTCCGCGAAGTCGAGTCCACCAACGATCGGCAACCCCACCTCGAGGTTCGAGTCCGAGTATCCCACGTTGCCGACGAAGGCAAAGTTGTCGCTCAGGTCGATCCCCAGCTGCGCACCGTAGACCGGCGCACCCGCGTTGCGTACCCCCGTCCCGAACGGGCCGTCCACATAGTTGCCGAAGTGCATGTAGCCCACGTACGGCGTGATCCGCGCAACCGAGGGCGAACGACGCTGCGCCTGGGCGCCCGCGGCGAGGGTGGCAAGGGCAACGACGACGAAACCGACGCGACGAGTAGTCATGGAATCTCCTGGTGTGGTACGCCCCACAGGAGAAGCACGCCCGGTGCCGCAGACGTCGCCAACACCAACTCGTTGCCGATCAACCACTTACCAGCAACGCACTCCATGGCGCGTCCCCGGCAGGGGACGCTGCGGTGTCTCGCCGCCGGGAAATCGTCAATGCGACCGACGGCTGCGTGCGACGCAGGCCCTCACGCGCGCCGCACGCCCGACACCACGCCTATGCCCCCGAGGCGCCACCGCCGAGTTCCTCCCACAACCACGCCGCCGCCGCCGTTCCCTTCACGTAGTTCTCCTCGCTCATCCACTCGTTCGGCGCATGCGCGTTTTCACCCGGCAACCCGAAGCCCATCAGCAGGACGGGCGCCCCCAGCACGCGCGCGAAATCATGCACTACCGGGATCGATCCGCCTTCGCCCACGATCACCGGCGCCTTGCCATACGCGCGCTGCAACGCGCGACGCCCCGCATCGAACAACGCACCCTCGAGTCGCGCGCGCCACGGATTCCCGCCGTGCAGTTCCGTCACGGTCACGCGCACGCCGGCGGGAGCGACGCGTGCCACGTGGCGACGCATCAGGTCACCGATGGCGCCCGGTGCCTGGTCCGGCACGAGGCGGCAACTCACCTTGGCCATCGCGCGCGAAGGCAGCACGGTCTTGGCCCCCTCGCCGGTGTACCCGCTCAACAGGCCGTTCACCTCACAGGTGGGACGGCACCAGATGCGCTCGAGGGTCGTCCACCCGGCCTCGCCGCCTAACGCGGACGCCCCGGTCTCCGCCTGGAAGTGCGCATCGTCGAACGGGAGCGTACGAATCTGCGCGCGCACATCGGGCTCCCACTCCCGCACCGCGTCGTAGAACCCGGGAATCGCCACCCGGCCGTCTGCATCGTGGAACGTCGCGAGGATCCGTGCGAGGGCCATCGCCGGATTCACCACCGCGCCACCGTACGAACCCGAATGCAGGTCCACCGTCGGACCCTCGAGGTCGATCTGGAAGTACGCGAGCCCGCGCAGCGACGACAGGATCGACGGCTGGCCCGGCGCAAACATCGCCGAATCGGAGATCACGACCCCGTCGCAGGCCAGGCGCGCTGCCTGCGCCTCGACAAACGCGGCCAGGTTGTCGCTCCCGACTTCCTCCTCGCCCTCGGCGAGCACGATGACATTGCACGGCAACCGACCCGCCGTGGCCAGGTGCGCCTCGATCGCCTTCACATGCAGGTAGAGCTGCCCCTTGTCGTCCACCGACCCACGGGCATAGATGCGGCCGTCGCGGATCTCGGGCTCGAAGGGCGGACTGTCCCACAACTCCAGCGGCTCGACGGGCTGCACGTCGTAGTGGCCGTAGACGAGGATCGTCGGGGCACTCGCGCCGGCTCCACGCCACTCACCCAGCACGATCGGGTGCCCGGGTGTTTCGTGGATCGTGGTGGTGAGCCCCGCGGCCTGCATCTTGTCGCGCAACCACGCGGCGCAGGCCTGCAAGTCGGCGGCGTGTTCACTCCGCGCGCTCACGGACGGGATTCTCAGGAACTCGAACAACTCGTCGCGAAAGCGCTGCTGATGGGTCGCGAGGTAGGTGGAGAGGGCGGACACGCGGGTGGTGGCGGAAGGGAGACGGGGAGACGGCAGACGAGCAGACGGCAGACGGCAGACGGCAGACGGCTGCACGCGGCGAACACCGATGGGTGCGCTCAACACGGGGCGGGCGCAAGTCCCAGGACCATTCCCGCGCACCGGCCGGCCGACGCGCTACTCTTGAGGCATGCCACTCCTGCTTGCGGTTGCGATCGGTAGCGCGGCGGGCGGCGTCGCCCGGTACGTGATCAGCGGCGCCCTTCAGCGCCCCACGAACGCGTTCCCGATCGGCACGCTCACGGTGAACATCGTCGGGTCATTCGTGCTCGGCGCTGTCGTGCGGTATGCGGCGATGTCGCCGGGGTTCTCCGCCGAGATGCGACTGTTGCTCGGTGCCGGCTTCTGCGGGGGGTTCACCACCTTCTCCACCTTCAGCGTGGAAACACTCGAGCTGCTCCAGGGCGGCGAGTACGCCCGGGCGGGGCTCTACGTCGGGCTCAGTGTCCTCACCGGGCTCACGGCGGCCCTCCTCGGCATGGCGTTCATGCGCACGGTGCTCGAGCGATGACCCCACACGCGTGCCACGCATGAACCGCCTCGCCAACGAAACATCGCCGTACCTGCGACAACACGCCGACAACCCGGTGGACTGGTACCCGTGGGGCCCGGAGGCGCTCGAGCGGGCGCGTCGGGAGGACAAGCCGATCCTGCTCTCGATCGGGTACGCGGCCTGTCACTGGTGCCATGTGATGGCGCACGAGTCGTTCGAGAACCCGGCGATCGCCGCGGTGATGAACGCACACTTCGTGAACATCAAGGTCGATCGCGAGGAACGGCCGGACCTCGACAGCATCTACATGCAGGCCGTGCAGGCGATGACGGGCCACGGGGGGTGGCCGATGACCGTCTTCCTGCTGCCCTCGGGGGAACCGTACTACGGCGGGACCTACTTCCCGCCGAGCGACCGCCACGGCATGCCCGGCTTTCCGCGATTGCTGGACGCGCTGGCCGCGGCGTACCGGGAGGACCGGGCGCGCGTGGAGGAGACCGGGACACGCGTGCGCGCGATATACGAATCCGCGACGCGTCGCCCCAACGATGAACAGCAACTCGACGCGACACACCTGGCCCGCGCCGTGCGCGGGCTGGCGCAACAGTTCGACCCGGTGCACGCCGGCTTTGGGGGCGCCCCCAAGTTCCCCCCGTCGATGTCGCTCGACTTCCTCCTGCGCCACTGGGCGCGCACGGGGGACGGCCACGCGCTGGAGATGGCGCACCGCACCTTCGTGGCCATGGCGCGCGGGGGGATCACGGACCAGGTGGGGGGCGGCCTCCATCGATACTCCGTGGACGACCGGTGGCTCGTGCCGCACTTCGAGAAGATGCTATACGACAACGCCCTGTTCATCCGCCTGGGCGTTGAGCTGTGGCGAGCCACCCGCGATCCCGAGGTGTTCGCGGCCACCGCACGCACCATCGCCTGGCTCGGCCGGGAGATGACCGCCGCGGACGGTGGCTTCTACTCCTCGCTCGACGCCGACTCGGAAGGACACGAGGGGATCTTCTACACCTGGACCGCCGCCGAGATCGACGCCGCGTTAGGCAGCGACGCCCCCGTGGTGAAGGCGGCGTGGGGGGTGACCACGGGCGGCAACTTCGAGGGACGCTCGATTCCCTTCCTGCCGCAGGCGCCGACCGACGTGGCCACGCGCCTGGGCCTGACCCTCGAGGACCTGGACGCGAAGCTCGACGATGCCCGCGCGCGGCTCCTGGCGATCCGCGCCCTGCGGGTGCGACCGGGCACCGACGACAAGGTCCTGGCATCGTGGAACGGGTTGGCGGTGCGCGCCCTGTGTGCGGCCGCTTCCGCGTTCGGGAGCGCAACCGCCGCCCGGGAGCTTGCCCTGCGCGCCGGTGAATTCCTGCGCACGCAGCTCGTCGTCGAGGGGCGCGTGTGTCGCTCCTGGCGCAACGGGCAACGCCTCGAGCTCGGCTTCCTCGAAGACGCGGCCGCCGTCGGCCTGGCGTTCCTCGACCTCTTCTCGCGGACCGGAGAGGCGGGGTGGTTGCACGCCGCGCGCACCGTCACGGACCGCATGGTGCTCGACTTCCACGACGAGGAGACCGGGCTCTTCTTCGACACGGCGCATGGCCACGAACGCCTGCTCACCCGGCCGCGCGACATCACCGACAACGCCATGCCGTCGGGCTCGTCGCTCGCCTGCGAACTGCTCGCGCGTGTCGCGGTCTTCACCGACGACGCGCGCGCCGCGGCGTTGGCACATGCCGTGGCCAACCCACTCGCCGAGGCGTTGGCGCGACACCCCAACGCGTTCGGGCACCTGTGCGGGGTCGCCGATCACCTCGTGTTTGGCCCCATCGAGGTCGCGATCCCCGGTGGCACTCCGTCGCTCACCGCCGTCGTCGAGACGACCTTCGTGCCCTCACTCGTCGCCACGCGCGACGTTGGGGTCACACCGCTTTCGCGCGGCAAGGTGGAGGGCATGGCATATGTGTGCCGGAGGTACGAGTGCGCCGCGCCAACGAGTGACCCCGCGACCCTGGCGGGCCAGTTGATGGCGGCCGCGAAGGGCTCGTAGCTCAGGGGCCCGGAGACGCGGTCCCGGGAGCTCAGGCGGCCCTGCCCGCGAGGACATCCGGGCAGCGGCCGCTGCCATATGGCGCGCGGCATGTGCTTTGCGCCCCGTGAGGATTGCGACCCCCGTCGTGAATCGTCCTTCGGATAGTCGCTCGTGGGGTCAGAATGACCGACCCTGAGTACCTTTCCGTGCGTCCGGGAGCCTGCACGCGATCGGTGTCGTTGTAGCGTCTCGCGTCGCGGCCCCGATCAGCTGCCCCATACTCATTCTATGTCCTTCTCCTGCAACACGTTGCGTAGCCGTCTGGGCGTCTTGTCGCTGGCCACGCTCGCCGCCTGCACCTCGCCGGTCGACACGCCAGGGGCCTCGAGCATCCAGTTCGGGATTTCGCAGGACTCCGTGCTCCTCAACCGGACCTACCAAACGACGGTCTCGGTGCGGGACATCAACGGGGCAGAGATCAACGGCAAGACGGTCAAGTACGAGTCGCTCTTTCCGGCGGTCGCAACGGTCGACGACAAGGGGCTGGTGACGCCCAAGGCGGTCGGCCAGGCGACGATCAAGGCGACGGTCGACGGACGAACCGCGCAGGCCAACATCAAGGTGCTTGAGCGCGTGACCCGCGTGGTGGTGACGCCGGCCAACGACCAGGTCGCGATCAACCAGACGCGCGCGATGGTCGCCACGGTGACCGGTGCGTCGGGCCAGTCGATCGGTGGGCGCAACGTCACCTGGCGGTCGAGCAATACCTCCGTCGCCACGGTGAATTCGCAGGGGATCGTCTCGGGGATCGCCCTGGGCACCGTCACCATCACCGCGAGTGTTGAGCTGGACGCAGTGGATGGCAGCACCTCGGTCACGGTGATCAACGTCCCGGTGGCCAGCGTGGCCCTCGCGCCGTCGAGCCCGCAGATCCTCCGGCTGGGCTCGGTCCTGCAGGTCACTGCAACGCCGCGCGACGCCAACAACAACCCGATCACGGGCCGCACGGTCACGTGGTCGTCGTCGAACACCGCCGTCGCCACGGTCTCGGCGTCGGGGCTGGTGACGCCGCTTTCCGTCGGGCAGGTCAGCATCTCCGCCGAGGTCGATGGACGCATCTCGCCGTCACTGCCGGTGTCGGTCACCGAGGTGCCACCCAAGTCGGTGACGCTCACGCCGGACACGGTCGCCCTGCAGACCTCGGGGACGCGCGTCCTCACGCCGACGGTTATCGACTCGCTCAACCGCACGGTCACCAACCTCACCAACCGGCTCGTGGTGTGGTCGTCGAGTGCGCCCGCCGTCGCGAGCGTCTCCAGCACGGGCACGGTCACCGCACTCACCGCCGGCACGACGCGTGTTTCGCTCACGGTCGATGGCCTCAAGTCGAACGACGTGATCGTGAACGTCACCGACCAGGTCGTAGCCGTGCAGATCACGCCGAGCATCTTCCCGCCGATGCGAGTCGGGGGCACGCTCCAGCTCTCGGCCCAGGCCCTGAACAACCAGAACCAGCCGATCGCGGGCAAGACCATCACGTGGACCTCGCTCAACCCCGCGGTGGCGACGGTGAGCACCACGGGGCTCGTCACTGGGGTGGCGGTCGGTAATGCGACGATCACCGCCTCCGTCGACCAGCGCAGCGCATCGGTCAACGTGAACGTGACGCCGGTCCCGATCGGTACCGTTACCCTGGTCCCATCGAACGACACGCTCGCGGGCGGCGACCAGAAGCAGTACAACCCGGTCGTCACCGACTCCGCCGGGCGCCCGGTCACGAACCTCGCCAACCGGAGCGTCACCTGGAACAGCACGAACATCCCGGTGGCGAGCGTGAGCAGCCAGGGAATCGTGCAGGCGACCACGTCGCAGAACGGCTCGGCGGTCATCACGGTGACCATCGACAACGTGACGAGCAACGCGATGACAGTGCGCGTCGCGCAGATCGTCCAGCTGCAGGTGACGCCCAACCCGTTAGGCGTGACGATCGGGACGCCGGTGACGCTCTCCGTCCTGCCCAAGGACAACCTCGGCAACACGTTGCAGACCACCAAGCCGCTGACCTTCACGACCGCGAACAACACGATCGCGACCGTGTCGCCGGCAGGCGTGGTGAGTGGCGTTGCCGCAGGGACGACGACGATCTTCGTCACGATGCAGGGCGTGCCGCAGGTCTCGGTGCCGGTGACCGTCAGCCCCTGAGTCGGCGCGGCCTCGCCCGCGTTCCTTCATGTCGCAGCGCAGGCCTCCTTCGGGTCCGTCCCGTAAGGAGGCCTGATCGCATGCGCCATGGCTAGCAGTCCGGGCGGCGCAGAGGACGGCCCACGCCGCACCGCCCTACAGGTCCGCGCAGCTCTGCAGGATCGTCCGACACCCCTGGCAGATCACCTTGCAGCGCAGGGCGAGCAGCCGCACCGATCCACAGATCGGGCAGGTCTCGAGCGCCGGCGTCGCCTCCTTCGCGACCGCGCTCACCGCAGACACCGCGGCATTCGGCTCGGGCGTCATGTATCGAAGTCCAGCGCAAGGTCCATCGCGGGCGCGGAGTGCGTGATGGCACCCACCGAGATGTAGTCAACCCCCGTGGCGGCAATCGGGCCGATCGTCTCCAGCGTCACGCCGCCCGATGCCTCGAGGCGCGCACGTCCGGCGACGAGCTTGACGCACGCCACCAGTGACGCAATCGACATGTTGTCCAGCAGGATCATGGTGGCGCCCGCTTCCACGGCCGCCTCGACCTGCTCGATGCGATCGCACTCGACCTCGATCACCACCCCGGGCGCGGCCAACTCGCGCGCCCGGCGCACGGCGACGGCCACATCACCGCCGACCGCGGCCAGGTGATTGTCCTTGATCAACACCGCCGACTCGAGATCCATCCGGTGATTGGTCCCGCCGCCACATCGCACGGCGTACTTCTCGAGCAGGCGCCACCCTGGCGTGGTCTTCCGCGTGTCCAGCACCTGCGCCCCGCTCCCCCGCACGAGGTCGACGAACCGTGAGGTGAGGGTGGCGACGCCGGAGAGTCGCTGCATGAAGTTGAGCGCGACGCGTTCCGCCGAGAGCAGGGCGCGCGACGGGCCCGAGATCTCGAGGACCGTCTCGCCGCGCACCACGCGACTCCCATCCGGGGCGCGCAGCTGCACCACGACGCCCCCGTCGAGCGCGCGGAACGCCGACGTCGCGAGCACCGCCCCGCAGGTCACCCCGCCCTGGCGCGCCACGAGCCGCGCGCGGCTCCAACTGTCGGCAGCTACCGTCGCGAGGGTGGTGACGTCAGTGAACGCCCGATCCTCGACGAGCGCCGAGCGCACGAGGTCGTCCAGCGCGACCTGTCCCAGGGGAAACGGGATCGCCACGTCACTCGCCCGGGTCGAAGGCCGGTGCGCGGGCGGGGGTGGACCCGCCGATGGACACCATGCGCTCCAGGGCCAGTCGCGCCCGGGCCGCCACGTCGGCAGGCACCGTGATCCGGTGCTCCATCCGCTCCAGCGCACGTTCGAGCTTTGGCAACGTCGTGAGCTTCATGTACTGGCACTCCGCGCGTGCACTGGCCGCGTGGAAGCGCTTGTCGGGATTGGCGCGCCGCAGGCGATGCAGGATCCCCGTCTCGGTCGCCACGATGAAGTCGCGGGCGGGCGATGCGCCGGGTCGCTTGATCATCCCCTCGGTGGACAGGACCTGCACACCGTCACTTGGGATCGCCCCCGCCGACATGGCCTCGACGACGTTCGTCGCGCACCCGCACTCGGGATGCACGAGCACCTCGGCGCCGGGATACATCGCACGCTGCGTGGCGAGGCTCTGCGGGGTGATCCCCGCGTGCACGTGGCACTCGCCCTGCCACACGTGGATGTTCGTCCGCCCGGTGACCCGGCGCACATGTGCGCCCAGGAAGAAATCGGGGAGAAACAGGATGTCACGATCGGCCGGAATCGACTCGACCACCTCGACGGCATTGCCGGAGGTGCAGCAGTAGTCGCTTTCCCCCTTTACCGCGGCCGTCGTGTTGACATAGGCCACCACCACGGCGCCCGGGTGTTCGGCTTTCCATGCGCGCAGCTGGTCGGCGGTGATGGTGTCGGCCAGCGAACACCCGGCGGCGAGGTCCGGCAGGAGGACCGTCTTCCCCGGCGACAGGATCGCGGCGGTCTCGGCCATGAAGTGCACGCCGCAGAACACGATGACCTCGGCGTCGGTGCGGGCCGCCTCGCGGCTGAGGCCTAACGAGTCGCCCACGAAGTCGGCGATGTCCTGGACTTCGGGGCGTTCGTAGTTGTGGGCGAGGATCACGGCCCGGCGCTCGCGTGCGAGGGCGCGAATGCGGTCGGTGATGGCGGGAGCTTCGGGAGTGGCCATGCGGGAAGTTTACCGGGTGACCGCGGGCAGGTCACCCGGACACGGCCCACGGCGCACCCCGGCGTGACGGACCGGCGCCGGGGTTACCACTCCAGGCGCTTGCCGCGCCATTCGCCCTTGGCCCGCGGGAAGTCGCTGCGATAGTGGCCGCCGCGCGATTCGCGGCGCGCGAGGGCCGCCCCGGCAATGAGCATCGCGGTATCGCACATGTTGCGCTCCTCCGTCATCCCCCCGGTGAGGCGCTCGCCGATTTCGGCGAGCTGCCGGGTGCAGGCGCGCAGGCCACGCGAGTTGCGATCGATCCCGGCCGCGTCCCACATGAGGGCGCGGATTGCATCGGCAGCGACCTGCGCGGCGCCGCGATCGGCGAGCGGTGGCACGTCGAAGGGACGCGGCCGGCGCGGCACGGCATGACGACCCGCCTGCCCCATCTCACGCGCCACGCGTTCGGCGAAGACGAGCCCTTCGAGCAGCGAGTTCGACGCAAGCCGGTTGGCTCCATGCACGCCGGTGCAAGCCACCTCTCCACAGGCAAACAGGTCGGCAAGCGAGGTGCGTCCGGAGAGATCGGTCACGATCCCGCCCATCATATAGTGGGCAGCCGGCGTGACCGGGATGAGCTGCTCGCCCGGCTCGATGCCGCGCGCGCGACAGAGCGCCGTGATCCCGGGGAAACGCGTGGCGAAGTTCTTCCCGAGGGATCGTGCGTCGAGCCACACCCGACCGGTGCGCTTTTGTTCGTTAAAGATCGCGCGGGCGACCACATCACGCGGGGCAAGCTCGGCCAGCTTGTGGCGCTTGACCATGAACCGTTCGCCCTCGGCATTGCGCAGCACCGCCCCTTCGCCGCGCACTGCCTCGGAGACGAGGGCCAGCGGGTTCTCGGGCGTGTCGAGTGCGGTGGGATGGAACTGGACGAACTCCATGTCGGCCAGCGTCACGTCGGCGCGATGCGCAATCGCGAAGCCGTCGCCGGTCGCGACCACCGGATTCGTCGTGTATCGATACACCTGGCCACAACCACCGGTGGCCAGCACCGTCGCATCGGCGCGGATCTCCACGGGTTGGCCAAGGACGCTCGCGCGCACGCCGGCACAGCGCCCACGCTCCACGATGAGCTCGAGCACGCGTGCATGTTCCAGCACGGAAACGCGCCGCGAGGCATGCACGCGGTCCACCAGCGTACGTGCAACTTCAGCGCCGGTGCGATCGCCCTGCGCATGGACAATGCGACGACGCGAGTGCGCCGCCTCCTTGCCGAGCTTGAGCCGGCCGTCGGTGCCGAGGTCGAACCGCGCGCCCGCCAGCTGCAGTTCGCGAATGCGGGCCGGGCCTTCCTCGACGAGCACTTCGACCGCCTCGGTGTCACACAGGGCCGCCCCTGCCGCCAGCGTGTCCTTGCGGTGCAGGTCCGGGGAGTCGCCGGCGCCTAACGCGGCGGCAATGCCCCCCTGGGCGTAGGCGGTCGCCGAGTCGAACAGGGTGCGCTTGGTGAGGATCAGCACCTCGCCATGCGTGCTGGCCCGCCAGGCGGTGTGCAACCCGGCCACACCACTGCCCACAACGAGGAATCGGGTGCGAAGGAGAGAGGGCACGAATGGGGGACGGCGTTCGCGGACAGGGCGACCCGGCTGGCTGCATGCCGGGTTGATATTCCCCGATGCAACCCGTGGCCCGGAGTCGTTTGAACAAGCGGGAAACGGCAGCCCGATGGCTACCCTTGCCCCCGTGCCAGCGCAAGCCCCGGCTGCCTACCTCGCGCGAATCCTCATCACGTTGTCCTGCGGATTCCGGTCGATGAGCTTGTGATACGGATCGATCCCGACCTGCCGTGGTGGCGTGTCGACGATGATGTGGAGCGTCGTGTCGCTCGCCCCGATCCGGTGCTTGGCGAGATACAGCGGCGCACCGAGGTTCGCCCCCGCGACAGGCTCACCGAACACGCCGACGTCCACGAGGTCGGCCATCGGGATGATGGACTCGTTCCCCAGGCTGTCGGCGCGCAGCTTGGTTGCCCGCACGCGGATGGCGACGTCAAAGCGACCATCCGGGCGTGGCGTCACGCTCCCTTCCTCAACGGCGTTGTCCCACAACGTGATGGTGCGGAACAGGTCGTCGATGGCGCTGCGCAGGGAGTCCGGCGTCTCGGCGTCGAAGTACGACAGCAGCTCGCGACTCGTCGTGAACGGCGGACGCTGGAAGGCCTTGTCGGCGACGAAACGATTCAGCGCCCGGGTCATCGCCGCGTCCCCGATCAGGTCGCGGAGCGCGTAGAGTGCAACGGAGCCCTTGTTGTAGTGGATGTACGCCTGGTTCTCGACGAGCATCAGCGGCCGCTCGGCGCTGGCTTCCCGGGTGCGTCCCGCGAGGTACGAGTCGAGCTGGCCGCGGAGGAACTTGCCAATGTGTTCGCGGCCGAACGTCTGCTCCATCACGAGCAGGGCCGAGTAGTTGGCCAGCGCCTCCGAGAGCATGGTCGCCCCCTGCACGTTGCCGCCGACCACCTGGTGGAACCACCACTGGTGGCCGACCTCGTGCGAGGTGACGTAGTACGGCGTGTCGATGTCCTCGGGCTTCGTGCCGGCGCGGAGGATGAATCCCACGTTCTCCGAGAATGGCACCATCCCCGGGAACGCCTGCGCAAACTGCGAATAGCGGGGGAACTCGACGATGCGCAGCTGCCGGAACTGGTACGGTGAATACCGCGTCGAGAAGTCCTGCAGGGACGCCTTCATCGACGCCATCATCCGGTCGAGGTTGAACTCGTGTCCCGGGTGGTAATAGACCTCGAGCGGGATGCCGTTCCACGTCTCGCGCTTGACCTGGTAGCGCGCCGAGAGGAACGAGAAGAACGCGATCATGCGGTCGGTCGCCCGGTACTCGAAGACACGGCGCCCGTTCTCGCGATACTCGCGCACCAGCTCTCCGGGAGCAATCGCGACCTGGTCAGGTGCGGTACTCACGGTCGCGCGAAAGCTGATCCAGTCCGCGTGGATTCCCAGGTAAGTGCGCGCTCGTGCCGCGTCGTCATCGAGCGCGGCCGCGCGCACCTTGGGGGCCAGTTGCTCCTTGCGACGGTCGGCGTCCGAGGCCAGTTCGCGCGCGGCGAGATACCCGAGCCACGGGAAGTACTCGTAGTTCACGAACGAGCCGTTGCCCGCAATCGCATTGCGCACCGAGATCGCGACGGCTGACGTGTCCGGGCCACTCGACGGAAAACCCTTCCATTCGTAGCGCGCGGAATACCGCAGCGTGATGGAGTCGCCCGGGGCGAGTGGGGTGTCCAGCTTGTAGAGGCGCACACCCTGCGGCGCGTCCTCGATGAGGGCGGTCGCCGCGCGGCCCCACGCGAGCGTGTCGATGCGGAGATCCGACTTCCACATCGAGACAAGCAGGGAATCGAGCGGCACGCCCTGCTCGTTCACGAAGGTGAACGTTCCGCTCACGCCAAAGGAGAGTCGCTCAGGTTCGAGATCGGCGCGCACGTTCGCGTCGACGAGACGCGGCTGCGGGAGGCGTTCGAGCGGCTTGTACTTGCGCTCGTAGTCGGCTTTCGCCCGCCGGACCTCGGCCCTGGTGCGATACTCGTTGACGCGGTTCGTGTTGTGGAAGAGCACCGCGAACGCACCCACGGCCACCGCGAGCGCTCCCGCCGCCAGTACGCGCGTGGGCGTGCGCCAACGACGCGCAGCCGCCAGTCGACGGACCCGCCAGGAGGGATCGCTCCCGCGGACGCAGAGGAGATACGCGACGACCCCGAACAACACCGCCACCGCGGACCAGTACAAGGTGGTCCACACCAAGCCCGGCACATATGGTCCGTAGCCGTTCATGTCCGAATACCGCAGCGGCGCGACCTCGGCATAACGAAAGAGCGGATGCTCGAGGCCGAGGTTGGGGAGAAGCCGCCGGATGATCAGCGCGAGGATCACCAACGCGTGCCCCAGGAACTTCTGGTTGGCAACGACGTGGATCAACACGGCGAGCACGGTGAGCTGCACGAGCGACGGCAGCACGACACCGAACAGGTAGGTCCCGTACAGCAGCGGCTCCAGATGGAAGTACCCGGCCGCCATCTGGTAGCCCATCCCCGCGACCATGAGCAATGACAGGAGCGCCCCCTCGGCGAGGACCAGCCCGATGACCTTCCCCAGCAGGGTTGCACTGGTTCGCGCGGGGAGCGCGTCGACGATCTGGTCCGCCCGCAGTTCGCGTTCACGCCAGACCAGCTCACCGGCGTAAAGGGCGATGAGCACGTTGAAGAAGATGGCGAACTGCGCGGCGATGACCTCGACCACAGTGTACGTCACCGGCCAGGCGCGCTGGCCGAACACGACCTCGGCGTAGGCGGCGGCAATGCCGAGGTTGATCAGCCCGACGGCGACGATGACCGCGAACGGAAGCTGGCGCACGATGCTGCGGAACGACATGCCGATCGTCGACACCAGCTGCACCCGCCATGCGCGCCCGCCGAAATCCTGCGCGATCGTGGTGATCGGCGCCGGCGCGCCGCTCGAGAGCGCTGCGGCCGGGCCCTCGGCGTCGACGACCGCCTTGCGGCGTCGGAGCGACGGCGGTGCACTGCGGAAGCGGAACAGGGCGACCGTGAGCGCCGCGACCCCGAGCGCCACCGCGGACCAGAGGATCCGGTTGGCCAGGAGCACGCCACCTAACGACGCTGCCTGCGTGTTCTTCTCGGCGACGGTCCAGTAACGCGTCAACAGCTCGAAGGCGGAGAGGCCGACCGGGTCGAGCAGGGCCGCCACCCTGCGGTCGTCGAGCTTGCCAATCAGCGTCTGCGCCATGCTCCACCCGATCAGGAGCACGATCCCCTGCGTGTGGACCGCGAACGCATTCCGTGTCAGCGCGCCGACGGCAAAGAAGATCGACGAAATGACGAGGATTGCCGGAACCACGAGCACGACAAACGGCGCGAGGTAATGCGAGAGGTCGAACGGAAGCACTCGCGCCGAATCCATCCACGGCATCGCGGCACCGGCGGCGAGGCCGAGGATCATGCCGGCATGGACGATGACCATGACGGTAAACGCGCCGAGGAACCGCCCGCCCAGGTACTCGAAGCGCGTGATCGGCGACGTGAATACGAGTTCGTGTGAACGCGTCTGGTAGTCGCGCATCACCGAACCTCCGACGAGCCCCGCCACGACGACTGGCCAAGGACCACGATGAGGAGCATCGCCCGGACGAGCACCCATGGCGCGTTGCGCATCACCTGCCCGGAGCCGCCCGCGAGGGCGATCGTGTCGGTCGACATGAAGGCG
The DNA here is from genome assembly GCA_016794735.1 of Gemmatimonadota bacterium. GTDB lineage: Bacteria > Gemmatimonadota > Gemmatimonadetes > Gemmatimonadales > Gemmatimonadaceae > RBC101. The sequence goes on from JAEUJK010000546.1 coordinate 17,555, forward strand.
AACGACCCCGCGGCGAAGGCCGCGAAGTACAGCCAGGTGACCGGGCGCGCGAGGTGATACCGCAGCTCGAAGCGATAGACGGCGCCGAACACACCCATGCTCATGCGGCGACGCGTTGGGTGTTCGACTCGATGTGGTAGAAGTACACGTCCTCGAGATCGGGCTCGAGCGGCTCGAAGCCTGCGAGCGGGGCTTCGCTGTAGACGTGCACGACCGGAACGCCGGCGAGGAGTTGCGTCGAGATGACGCGATGGCTCGCACGCAGCGACGGCAGTTCGCGCTTGTCGAGCTGTCGGCGCCAGAGCTTCCCGCGCAGCGTGGTGACGATCTCGCGGGGATCACCCGAGAGGATCACGCGTCCCTTGTGCACGATCGCGATCTGCTGGCACAACTCACGCACGTCCTCGACAATGTGCGTCGAGAGGAGGACCACGATCTCCTGGCCGATCTCGGCGAGCAGGTTGAGAAAGCGATGGCGCTCGGTGGGATCGAGCCCTGACGTTGGCTCGTCGACGATCAGGAGCTTCGGCGACCCTGCCAGTGCGATGGCGATGCCCAGCCGCTGCTTCATGCCTCCAGACAACGAACCGACCGCCTTGCGACGAACGTCGTGGAGGTTGGTCTGCTGGAGCAGGTGGTCCACCAGCCCCTTGCGCTGCCGTCGGTCGAGCACGCCCTTCATCGCCGCGAAGTGATCGAGCGTCAACTCGACCGAGAGGGCGGGATAAAGGCCGAACTCCTGCGGGAGGTAGCCCAGGACGCGCCGCAGGCGGTCAGGCTCCTTCAGCACGTCTATGACCTCGCTCGGTCCTGCGGCCGAGCTTATGACCTCGCTCGGTCCTGCGGCCGAGCTTCCGACTTCGCCCGGTCCTGCGGCCGAGCTGGCGAAGCGAACGGAACCTGAGTCGGGAAGCTGCAGCGTGGCGAGGGTCCGCATGAGCGTCGACTTGCCCGCGCCGTTGGGGCCGAG
>JAEUJK010000564.1 GCA_016794735.1 Gemmatimonadota bacterium
CCGATCGACTCGAGGTGACCGGACCCGCCCGGCCAACGCAGCGTGACCGAATCGCAGCGCTGGAAGGTCACCGCTTCGCCGGTCATTCGATGCCCGACGTCGCGCCCTCGCGGCGTGCAGCCAATCCGGGCGGCGGCGGCCGGCGTGAGCGAGGTGATCCCGGCCCCGGTATCGAACAGCAGCTCGAGCGTGTCCGCACCGATGCTCATCTGCACCGTGCGCAGCTCCCGGAAGTACGGCCGAAGTGGCAGCACACTGCTCGCCTCGGACGCGCGCTCCGCCGGTGCTGCGCAGGCCAGCGCGAGCAGCACCGCCAAGGGCCACGCACGCTCGCGACGCATCAAGGGGAGTGTGTTGAGTGGGCGATCCGCCACCTGACGACCCGCACTCTCGAGCCAGTCTTCCATATGGAAGCGACGCTGAGGGAGCTTGCCCCTACTCTACGGGCCGTCCGATGCTGCGGCCAGCCCGGTGACCCGGCCCGCGCGACTCGGTGTCATGCAACTCCCGACCCTGCACCAAGGCGCGGGCGATCAGCGGTCGGCGCGACCGACCATGGCGAACCAGTTGCTGAACTGCTGGAAGCCTTCGCTCCGGGCGACCGGCGTCATCGTGACATGCATGACCAGGTAATAGCCAAGCAGGGTCGGCATGGGCCAACGCACACGACCCGAGCGCCGCTCCAGGACAATGATGGCTGCACACGCCACCTCGAGACACACCAACGCCGCGTAGAGGGCGGCATCGAAGTCGGGCGTAAGCCACGGCAGGTGGTTCACGAACAGTCGCTCCAGCGCCGCCTCGAGCGGAATGAATGCACTCGCAACCAACGCCGTCACGTGGAGGCGACGGTCGCGACGACGCGCCGCCGCAACGGCGGCCGCCACCAGGATGCCGAACAACGCAATGCCCGTGAGGTCGAGCCACACGAACTTCAGGCTCGCCAGGTTGAAGTCGGTGAGGTTGCGATGCGCCATCATCCGCACCACGTACACCCCGGAACCAGCGACCAGCAGGGCCAACGCGACCGAGGCGTAACCGAGTCGACGGTGGAGCTCCCGATGATTCTTCCTCAACAGCACGTATTGGATCAACGGAAGGCTCATCCAGGCCGTCGCGGACCATCCGTGCAGGTGATGCGGGAGGGGGGTCGCGGCAAGCTTCGCGAAGAAGCTCGGCCAGAATCCGGCCACCGCCAGCAGCAACGCGGCGGTAAAGGTCGGCCAGGGATGCCGCATCACCTCACTCCCACGGGGGCGTGTTGCCATCAGATACTCGGTGACGAGCGACTTGGTGGGGTATCGGTGCCAGCGCCTGGTGATTGCCCCTGGGGGATCGGTCAGCGGAACCGTCGCCCCAGTGATGGCGTCGTACACTACCAGCCGCCGGGCGCAGTGGCCAGCCCCGGTCCCGACCAGAGCTGCCTGCCGTTAGGCCTCACGCCCGCGCCGCCGAGCTCGCGCGAGGGACAACTCGACAGCCACCCTTCAGATCATATGGGAGATTCGCCCGCCGGCCGCGGCGGGCGCAGATTGATAAAGCATCCCGCTCACGCCCACCGAGGCTACCGCCGTGCCCGCTCCCAAGGCCCTCCTGCTCGCCTGCACCACGCTGCTTGGTGCCTGCGCCCGAGACCCTCACCTCGTGGAGTGGCAGGTGCCGGACACGCGGCTAGTGGTGCAGATGCCGCAGCCGGTGACGACCACGTCGAAGACCGTGGCGGTGGGCGGGGTGGAGGTGGTGGGCGTCGCCCATGTCGTGACCTTCGACGACGTGGAGTACCTGGTGGTACAGCAGGCGATCCCGCCGGCGGTGCAGGAGCAGCTGAAGCAGCGATGGATCCACGACCGGCTCGATGCGGCGCGGGACGAACTGGTCGCGTCGACGCGCGGGACGGTGCAACGCGAAGTTGGGGCCGGGTTGCCGACGCCGGAGGCGAGCTTCCTCGGGCGCGAGGTGACGGTGCTGCTGCCTGGAGGGCGGCGGCAGATGATCGCGCGACTGCTCCCGACCAACGACGTGTACTTCCAGATCGTGGTGACGATGCCGGCGGAGCCGTCCTACGAGCAGCGGTTGTACGCGACGCGCTTCCTGGAGTCAGGACGGCTCAGGTGAGCCGAGCCTGCAGGTCGCTGAGGAGCCAGCGAGGCCAACTTGATGCAACATCCTTGGCCCATCTCGCCGACGGGCAGGTCGCTCCAGGCGTGAAGGAGAGCACCCCACCCCATGCCTCAGGGTTTCCACGTCGGCATGAGGTACCTGAGGGTATGCGCCAGCGGAATGGTTTCGCCGGTACGAACATCCACCACTTCGAGGATCCCGGCCGACGACGCGGCGATCAGGTAACGGCTGTCGGGCGAGAAGTCGATGTGTGGCATCCACTGACGCGCACCTGCCACGGGAATGAGCCGCGGATTCCGCCCCTGCGCGTTCGCGAGCGCGAGCTGCCCCGTACTCCGCATCACACGGTTGTGCTCGAGGTAGCCCCACTGGGGCACCGCCGTGACGTAGGCGATCGACTGCCCATCGGGTGACCAGCGTGGGGTGAGGCCCGGCAGGTCTACCGAGTCGATAGCGCGCGTCGCCACATCGAGCAGGCGAAGCACTGGCATGGTGCTGTTCACCCGATTGGTCCCGTACACGACCCGCGTGCCGTCGGGAGAAGGATCGGGGTGGGACTCCAGGGCGAAGTCGTCAGCCGCGGCACCGACGCGTTCCGCGCTGCTGCCGTCCGCACGCGCCCGCCATATCTCGCCGTTCTGGTGCCCGGGCCGACCAGCGAAGTAGACCCACGCCCCGTCTCGCGAGTATCGAGGAAAGGCGGAGGACGCGAGCGGGAGCGGCACCTGGAAGAACGGTGTGGCCGCACCGGTCCCAGCTCGGAGGAGTGTTGTGGTGTGGCTGCCATTTCCATAGAGCACCTCACCGCCGCTCGGACTGAAGGCCAGGCCCGCCTCGGCGAATCCGTCAACCGTCGCCCGCGTCACGAGCCCGGATCCGTCGAGCCCTACCATCACGTAGCGCACGGGCTCGGAGGTCGAGACACGGTCCACCAGCGCCGCGATGACACCGACAGGTGGAATGCTCAGGTAGACCGAGTCTCGCGCTCCTCCGACGATGCCCCGCACGATGGTGCGTCCAATGGCCGTCGCCGTGACGGTGGTCGCTGCGACCGTGGCAATGGGCGACCCTGTGCTCATGGTGGGCGCTGCTGCCACCAGGTTCCCGAACCGATCAGCGCTCTGAGCACGAATGGTGACGCTGCGCCCGACGTAGACCGCCGTGTCCCGCGGCGCGAGCACGAGGCGGACCGCGTTGCCGGCATTCACGCGATAGGTAGCACTCGCGGTCACGGTCGAGTCACGCATCGACCGGATGCGCACGCGCACCTCGCCCGCCGATTGCCCCAGGCGGATCCGGGCCGCGGCCTTGCCGTCACCATCGGTCCGCACCACGACCCCAAGCGCAAAGGCAGAGCTTCCCACCCTGGCGACCTGGATCAGGGGTCGCACCGACGCCGGCTCGCTCGCGCCCTCGAAGGCGACATCGGCGCCCTTCATCGCCTTTCCCTGCTTGTCCGCCAACTGGACCAGCAGGTCCGCTTGCAGCAGGGCCTCGACGGTATCGCTCACATCACTCCCGGCGATGACCGTCAACCCCGACGGCAGGCGACCCGAGCCGACCGACTGGTCTCCGTTGCATGCCGCGAGGGCGATCACGCACACGCCGAGCGATATCCGACACCCGTTACGCCTCACGGCATCTGCAGATGGAAGCACATTCTCTCCGGCTAACGATGGTGAGCGTCGATGCCGTTGGCCTCGCGAACAGGCCAAGGCACACGCATCACGGGCGTGTGCTGGCTGCCATCTGGCGTCGACGCCTTGCTGTTGGGCTCAGGATCGCGTGGGCGACGCGCCTGTCTTCTCCCGTATATGCTACCACGGCCCGCGCGAGGAGGCGAGCCCTGGGCCCGTGTACCGCTGCATACTATTAGGTAGTGATGGAACCTCGCCCTGCAATGGGGCCCCGGCAATCACGGAGCTGGCGCTCGGCTGGATTCGCCCGGGTCTCGATCCACTGCGACGGTGAGCAGCGGCTTCGGCGTGCGGTGTACGATCAACTCAAAGATGTCGGGACGTGCGTAGTGGCCGGCCACATCAAGCTGCCACCTGGGACCAGTAATCCTGGCTCGATCCAGCTCGGCATAGAGGATCGTCTCCTCCTCACGTGCCGGACCCGCCACAATCTTGCCATCCGGATCCACGATCACGCTGTCGCCAGGATTGAGCCAGCCTTCAACGGCCGCCAGGTACTGCCCCTTGAATGCGAAGCGATCGGGGATGTCATCCTTGCGCATCGGCGTGCAGCAGCTGATCACGTAGCAGCGCCCTTCCTTTGCCACATGGCGCATGGTCGAGAGCCACGGTTCACCCCGGTCCCATGTTGGCGCGACGAAGATCTCCGTCCCCCACGCCGACATCGCGTACCGCGCCAGTGGCATGTAGTTCTCCCAGCACAGCAGGCCACCGACTCGGCCGAAGGGCAGTTGATACACCTCCAGGTCGCTGCCATCTCCCTGCGCCCACACGAGTCGCTCGCCACCTGTGGGGATCACCTTGCGATGCTTGCCCAGGATCTCGCCATCCGGCCCGATATACAGGAGGGTGTTGTAGATGGTCGTACCGCTGCCCTCGGCATTGACCTCGTTGATGCCGATGGCCACAGCCACACGCGCCTCCTTGGCGGCACGGCAGAGTCGCGCGGTGGCGTCGCTCGGGACCGTCACCGCGTTCGCCACGAACTCCGCGTAAACCTCACGGAGCGGGCGCGTATGACCAGCCGGGATGAACCAGACCCAGAGCGGGTAGCCAGGGACAAACGCCTCGGGGAACACGGCCAGCTCGCCACCAGCGGCGCCGACCTCGGCAATGAGGCGGCAGGCCTTGTCGATCGTTGCCTCTCGATCCAGGTACACCGGGCATGCCTGAACAGCAGCGATGCGTATCGTATGGCTCATTCAGGCTCCTTGGGT
>JAEUJK010000589.1 GCA_016794735.1 Gemmatimonadota bacterium
CTCCTGGATCACCAGCGGCGCCGACGCAAAGGTCGGCATCGCACCCTGCCCGTCGCGGATCATCTCGCGCACGCGATCCCAGCCGCCGGGAAGGTTCGCCACGGCGGTCCCGCCGCCGATCATCGACGCGACCTGCTCCAGCGTCGCCTGCCCTTCCATCACGGCCTGCGCCGCCACCTGCCGGTCATTCTGCCGCTTGATCCCCTGCAGCGAGTCCAGGTTGAAGTACTGGTCCTGCAGGGCGTGCACCAACTCGTGGGAGACGGTGATCGACACCATGTCGTCCTTGGCCCCCTGCACGATGTACAGCACCTTCGCCTTCGGGTCGTAGTAGCCGACGATCTGCTCCGTGAGGAGCTTGAGCATGAAGTCGCGGAGGTTCAACGAGTCGGGGAGCAGCCCCATGCGCTTGTACGTGCGCTCCGAGCCCCGGATATCGGCATCGGGCAGGTCCGCCGCGAATCGTTGCTCCAGGAACTGCCGCACTTCCTCCCGTGAGCGCATCTCGAACTTCGGGGGCGTCTTGAACGGCACCCCCACGGTCTTTTCGAGGCGCGGCGTCGCATCACCCACCAGGGCCTCGACGGGCGAGCCCTCCCGTTCCCGCGAGCAGGCCACGAGGAAGAGCGCGAGTGTCAGCAATCCACGAGCGTTCATGATTCGACCCATCGAATGGTATGACCGGTCGCGACGGCGACCGCGCGTGCCACGTCGGTCCCGCGCAAGCGAACGTTATCGCGCTCCAGCATGGCCCGCAGCGAAGGTGGGGCCGGACGCACCGGTGCGGCACGCGGCGTGTCGACCGTTACGGGCACGGCCGGCGCGGTCGCGACCTCGGTGCTTGGGCCCGCAATGATCGCTTCCAGCCCCGCCCCGAACGCCTCGAGGGCGCGGAACCCGTCGCGGGCCATCTGGCCTAACGGGTCCTCTTCCACGATCGGCGCCCCGTTGCGATCCTCGGTCGGCGTCGACGGCGTGGGCCGACGTCGCCCGCCACGCGGCCCGCGCGATGCGATGATCAGCGCCTCCACGTCCGGCGCGTACACTGTCGTGGCGTGCAGGTGCGCACAGGCTTCGTCCAGCACATCGATCGCCCGGTCCGGCCGACGCCGATCCGTCACGTGTTCGTCCGTGAGCTCCACGGCGGCGCGCAACGCCTCGTCCGTGATGAGGACATGGTGATGACGCTCCAGCCGCTCACGGCGTGCCTGCAGCACCTCCATCGTCTCCTCGGAGGTCAACTCGCGCACGACCACGCGCTGGAACCGGCGCTCCAGCGCCGGATCGCCACGAATCCAGCGATCATACTCCTCGGAGGTCGTCGCGCCGATCACGCGAAAGTCCCCGCGCACCAGGGAAGGCTTGAGCATGTTGGCCGCGTCCATCGCCGAGCCGATCGAGCTCCCCTGGCCAATGAGGTTGTGCAGCTCGTCGATGAACAGCAGCACGTCGGGGTCCGCCGATGTCTCCGCGACGAGCGCGCGAATCCGTTCCTCGTACTGGCCGCGATAGGCAGCCCCCGCGAGCAACGAGACATG
>JAEUJK010000609.1 GCA_016794735.1 Gemmatimonadota bacterium
ACCGCACGGCAAACACCGGGGAGCGACGTCGCCGCCCAGTTCAACCGTATCTTTCCGCTGCCTGGGCCGCTGGACCAGGCGCTGGTGCGACAAGTCGACCTGGTCCTGAACGGAATCTGACCCATGCCTGACGAGAACCTCCCGGCATCATCGAACGCCCCCATCCCGCTCACGCGCGCGGCCATTGAACGCGTGCTGTCGCGCGCGGCGGAGCTCAACGTCGGCGACCTCGACGCGAGCGAGGGGATGAGCGAGGCACAGCTCGTTGCCCTGGGCCAGGAAGTCGGGATCTCGGCATCGCACGTACGTCAGGCCCTCGCCGAGGAACGCACGCGTGTGGATGTGCAGCCCGCGAGTGGATTGCTGGGTTCGCTGCTTGGGGGAACGACTGCGGCCGCGTCGCGGATCGTGCCGGGCACACCGGCCGTGGTGCTCGAGCGGCTCGACCAGTGGATGCAGCGCGAGGAGTTGTTGCGCCCCAAGCGTCGCTTTGGCGATCGCATGACGTGGGAGGCACGTCGCGACCTGATCGGTTCATTGCAGGCCGGGCTGAACTTCGGGGGCAAGCCGTACGCGCTCTCGCGCGCGACCGAGATCGGGGCGACGGCCGTCGCGATCGATGCCACGCGCACCCTCGTGAGCCTGGACGCCAACCTCGCGGACTCCCGCCGTGGATCGGCGATTGGTGCAGCGGCGGTGGGCGGCGTCGGCGTGGTGGGTGCGGCGGTGTTGTCGGCGCTGATCGTGATTCCCGGCGGGTACCCGTGGCTGGCCGCCGTGCTCGGTAGTACATGGGCGGCTGGCGCGGGTGGGGCGATCTACGGGATCGGGCGCGCGCAGAAGGCCAAGCTGCACCGCGCGCAGCTCGGCCTCGAGCAGGTCCTGGACCACCTCGAGCATGGCGGGGCGGAGCGGCGGGGGAACACGATCTCCGACCTGCTGACGGCCATCACCCGGTAGGACGGTCCATCCCCGGGAGTGACCAGACGGCGGCGGAACGGCTCGCCACGCCGGTGGGCGCGGCACATCTTGGTGCCATGAGTGAAATCGCGCGTGTTGCCGTCGTTGGGGGTGGGCTGATGGGCTCCGGGATCGCACAGGTGTGCGCACATGCCGGGCTCGAGACTCGTGTCATCGAGGTCGATGCGGCCCGAGCGGCCGCCGCCCGTGCGGCGATCGAACGTTCCTTGCAGAAAGGGGTGGACCGAGGGAAGGTGACGTCGTCCGACGCGTCGGCAGCGCTCGGCCGGCTGCAGGTCAGCGCGTCGATGGCCGACGTGGCGGGCTGCGACCTGGTGATCGAGGCGATCATCGAGCAACTCGAGGCGAAGTGCGCGATGTGGCGCGCCGTGGACGCACTCGCCGCACCACATGCGATCTTCGCCACCAACACCTCGGCGCTCCCGGTCGCGGACCAGGCGGCAGCGACGCGGCGCGCAGACCGGTTTGTCGGCATGCACTTCTTCTCCCCCGTGCCGGCGATGCCGCTGGTGGAGGTGGTGCGCGCGGTGGCGACGAGTGATGCCACGGTGGAGGCGGCGCTCGCCGTGGCCCGCCGCATCGGCAAGGTGCCGATCCTCGCCAAGGACACGCCGGGGTTCATCGTGAACCTCCTCCTCGTGCCCTACCTGCATGATGCGGTGCGCGCCTACGAACACGGGGTGGCCAGCGTGGCGGACATCGACACGGGCATGACGTTAGGCACCGGCGTCCCGATGGGCCCGCTGGCGCTGTGCGATGCGGTCGGCCTGGACACGATGGCCCATGTGGGGCGCGTCATGTTCGACGCGTTTCATGAGGCCCGATATGCCACCCCGCCCCTGATCCACCGGATGGTCGTGAGCGGATGGCTGGGCCGGAAGAGCGGGCTCGGGTTCTACGATTACTCCGTCTCCCCACCGCGTCCGCGGGAGATTCGCGGATGACGTCGCGTCCGCGCGGGGGACTCGCGGGCCGGGGCCCTGCCCTGGCGTGGATCCTCGCGGGGAGTCTCGCCGCGTCGGCATCCGATGCGCAGTCAGTGCGCGGGATCGTGTACGACAGCGTGGGACGTGCGCCGCTCGCCGCGGCCAACGTTCAGCTGGTGCCGGTGGACGCGGCCATGCATGCGGTGGCGCGCCGCACCGCAGTGACGGACGCGTCGGGGGCCTTCGCCGTCGACAGCCTGCCGGCGGGGCGCTACCTGGTGGGGTTCTTCCATCCGCGCCTGGACTCCCTGGGACTTGACCCGCCACTGCGCCGCATCGACGTGCGTCCCGGCCGGTCGGCGACCATTGAGCTGGCCGTCCCGTCGAGCGAGAGTGTCGTGGCCGCATGGTGCGGGCCCCGCGCAGCCGCCGAGTCGCTCGGTGTGGTGCTTGGCTTCGCCCGCGATGCCGCGAGCGCCACGATGTGGGGTGACGCCCACGTG
>JAEUJK010000620.1 GCA_016794735.1 Gemmatimonadota bacterium
GCGCAAGTTGTTTCCCCGTAAGGCGATAGATCGTTCTTGAGTCGGGTTTGTACTGGCGCGCCCGACTCGCGACTTGGTGGCTCGTCCGTTGCGTGAGTCCGGTCGTTCGGGCGACCAACTGGCCGCACGTTCTCAACCAGCGTTCACACGGCAAGGCATGACAGATTCGACGTTGCGGGCGGGTGGGATGGCGCCAGCGGCAGCAGGGACCACACGACAGGCGGCGACGACGGCAACTCCCCAGCTCGGGTATGCCGTGGTCGCCCTGCAGGTGTTGGCCGTGGCGTGGCTCGCCCGCGCGTTCCAGGTCGAGAGCCCGGCGTTCCACAACCTCGTGCTGCCCATCGCGGTCGGGGCGGCGCTGGTTCACCACTTCCTCCCCGCGGCCGCGCGCCTTCCGTTCTTTGTCCTCGCGTCCGTCGGGGCCATCGGCGCGGTGTTTGGCGTGGTGGGTGGTGCATGGCTCGTCGCGCTGGCGGTGTTCATGGTGGCCCTGTGCCACCTGCCGGTGGCCTGGGGCGTGCGCGTGGCCCTGCTGCTGGTCGTTGGTGTCGTCCTCGGCTTCGCCCGCGGTGGGGCCTTCCCGGTGCCGTGGACGGGAGCGATCTGGCCGATTTTCGGGTCGATGTTCATGTTCCGCCTCGTGGCGTACATGTACGACCTGCGCCACCAGAAGGGCGGGATCGAGTGGACGCGCGCGCTCGCGTATTTCCTCCTGCTGCCGAACGTCGCCTTCCCGCTCTTCCCGGTCGTCGACTACGCGACGTTCAAGCGCACGCACTACGACAAGCCCGCGCTCGAGATCTACCGGCAGGGCGTGGCGTGGATGCTCCGCGGCCTCGTGCAGCTCCTGCTGTATCGCATCATCTACGAACGCATCGTGTTGTCCCCGCGGGACGTGCTCACGCTCGGGGACTTCGTGCAGTACGCGGTCGGCACCTATGGGCTGTACCTCAAGGTGTCCGGGCAGTTTCACCTGATCGTGGGGATCCTGCACCTCTTCGGGTTCCGCCTGCCCGAGACGCATCGCTTCTTCTACCTGGCGAACTCGTTCAGCGACTACTGGCGGCGCGTCAACATCTACTGGAAGGACTTCATGATGAAGGTGGTGTTCTATCCCACCTTCTTCATCTCCAAGAAGTGGGGTGAGCGCCTCGGTCTCGGCATCGCCGTCGCCGCCGTGTTCTTTGTCAGCTGGTCGACGCACTCCTATCAGTGGTACTGGATCCTGGGCACGTGGCTCTGGAGCGCCACGGATGCCGTCTTCTGGTTCTGCTTCGGGGCGCTCATGGTGTGGACCTCGGTGCGCGCCTTGAAGGCGCCGAGTGCACGGCAGCTGGGGCGCGTCACCCCCTCGTGGGGCGCGTGCCTGCGCACGGGGCTGAGCACGGCCGGCGTCTTCACCACGATCTGCCTGCTGTGGACCTTCTGGAACAGCCCGAGCTTCGACGCCTTCTTCGAGACCGTCGGGCGTGCGCGCTTTACCTGGGGTGGTGTGGCGGGCGTCCTTGGCGTGCTCGCGGTGCTCACTGCGGCGGGAGCTGCACTGCATCGTTGGCCACAGCCGGCCACGGGAGCCACGACCGCGCAACTGCGCTGGGCCACCCTCGGCAACCTTGCGGTGCTGGCCATCGTGTGGGTGCTCGGCGAAAGCCGCGTGGCGATCCACCTGCCGCGCGCGGTGGCGAGCCTGGCGATCGACACACGCACCATCGACCTCAACAAGCGGGATGCCGACGAGTTGCAGCGGGGCTACTACGAGAACCTCGTCGGCGCGAGCACGCTCAACGGCCAGCTGTGGAACCTGTACGCCCAGCGCGGCGAGAATACGCCCGACCTGCGCGAGCTGGGGGTGTTGGTCGATACGGAGGATGCCACCCATACCGCGATGGCGCCGCTCAAGTCCGTGGTGTTCCAGGGCGCGTCGTTCCGCACCAACGCGGTGGGGATGCGCGACCAGGAATACGCCGCATCGCCGGCCGCCGGCACACAGCGTGTTGCCATGCTGGGGTCGTCGTACGTGCTGGGCATGGGGGTGAGCGATCGTGACGTCTTCGAGTCGGTGATCGAACGACGCTTCGCGCAGGCCGGTGGCAGTCCGGTCGAGGTGCTCAACTTCGCCATGCCGCGCTGGAGCTTGGCCCAGCAGCTGGCCATCCTCTCGAATGGCCGTGTGGCCGGCTTCAAGCCGACCACCGTCGTCGTCGTGGGAAATCCCGTCGACTTCGATCGCATGATCGACTGGCTGCACGTGGAGGTCCTCAAGGGGCGCCCGGTGGAAGATTCCACCATCAGGGCGCTCGTGGCCGAGACGAAGCTCGCCGAGGTCCGCAGTTCACGCACGGCGCAGCAAATGATGGCGCCACACCGCGAGGTGCTCGTGCGGTGGGCATTGCGACGCACGCACGAGGCCGTGCTGGCCATGGGGGCGCGTCCGCTCTTCCTGGTGATCCCGGTGACCGACCAGGTGGCGACCGATCCGGATGCGGCGCTGCTCGGGCGGCTCGCGCAGGAGGCGGGGTGGCCGGTGGAGGACCTCATGGACGTGTACGGCAACCGGCCCGCGGCCGAAGTGGCCGTGGCGGCCTGGGATCGGCACCCGAACACGTTGGGGCACCAGCTGATCGCCGATCGCGTCTACCCGATCCTGGCACGGGCCCTCGGGCGCAGCGAGTGACGGCAGGGTGGTGAGCGTGCTTGCCCGGGTTTCCGGCGCTGCCTACGTTGCCATCCATGTTTGACGAGCTCTCAGAGAAAATCTCGGGCGTTTTTGCCCGGTTGCGCGGCCGCGGCGTCCTCACCGAAGGCGACATCAAGGAAGGACTGCGCGAGATCCGGCGCGTCCTGCTCGAGGCCGACGTCTCGTTCCAGCTGACGCGCGAGTTCCTCGAGCGCGTCGAGAAGAAGGCGGTTGGCGTCACGCAGATTCGCACCGTCGCGCCGGCCCAGCAGCTGGTCAAGATCGTCCATGACGAGTTGACGGCGATGCTGGGCGAGCGCCGTGAGGGGCTCAAGCTCAGCTCCATTCCACCCACGATCGTGATGATGGTGGGGCTGCAGGGATCAGGTAAGACGACCAGCGCCGGCAAGCTCGCCCGCCGTCTCAAGGGTGAAGGGCGACCCACGCGTCTCGTCGCCGCCGACGTCTATCGTCCGGCCGCTATCGACCAGCTGGAAACGCTGGGCCAGCAGCTCGAGGTGCCGGTCTACGCCGATCGCACCACGCGCGACGTGGTGAAGATCGCGCGCGCGGGCATCGAGGAGGCGAAGCGCGCGCGGGACCGCGTCGTGATCGTCGACACCGCCGGCCGCCTGCAGATCGATGACGAGATGATGCAGGAGCTGGTGCGGCTCAAGGACGCCGTGCACCCGGACGAAATCCTGCTCGTGGCCGACGGCATGACGGGCCAGGACGCGGTGCGCATCGCCGAGGGCTTCCACAAGGCGTTAGGCACCACCGGCGTGATCCTCACCAAGATGGACGGCGATGCCCGCGGTGGCGCGGCGCTGTCGATCTATGGGGTCACGAAGACCCCGATCAAGTACATCGGTGTCGGCGAGAAGTCGGATGCGCTCGAGGAGTTCCACCCGGAGCGCATGGCGGGCCGCATCCTCCAGATGGGCGACGTGTTGTCCCTGGTGGAGAAGGCGCAGGAAGCGATCGACGTCGCCGAGGCCAAGAAGCTCGAAAAGAAGGTGCGGAAGGAGGGGCTCGACCTCGAGGACTTCCTGACCGCGATGAAGCAGATGTCGAAGCTGGGGCCCCTGGAAGGGATCCTGAAGATGTTGCCCGGGGTGAACGCCAAGATGTTGAAGCAGGCGAACCTGGATCCCAAGCGGCTCAAGCACGTCGAGGCGATCGTGCTGTCGATGACGCGCGAGGAGCGGAAGGACCCGACGATGATCAACGGGTCACGGCGCGCGCGCATTGCCCGGGGGAGCGGCCGGACGACCAACGAGGTCAACCGGCTCCTGGAGCAGTTCCGGGACATGCAGAAGATGATGAAGAAGGCGGCCTCCGGGGGCCGGATGGGGCTCCCGTTCGGGCGCTAGCCCCGCTTTATTTCAGGGCTCGCCACCCCTGACCGGGGCGGCGACCAAGTCGGGTGCGACCCGGGTGTGCCGGGATTCGCGATGAGCCCGCATGAACCCCCGTAAGGAGTCCAGCATGGCCGTTCGTATTCGCCTGCGCCGCGAAGGGCGCAAGAAGGCACCGACCTACCGTATCGTTGTCGCCGAGTCCACCATGCCGCGCGACGGGCGGTTCATCGAGATCATCGGCACCTACCAGCCGCGTCAGGCCAACCCGGTCAACCTCAAGGGTGACCGCGCCAACTACTGGCTGGACAACGGGGCGCAGCCCAGCGACACGGTCCGTTCCATCCTCCGCCGCGCGGGCGTGCTCAAGGCGCGCCACGAGGCGCGTCTGGCCGCCAAGCTCCAGGGGGCTGCGGTTCCGCTCTCCGACGCGAAGCCGGACGGCGAGTAGCACTCGCCGGGCGCCGTGACCGCCAGCGATCTCGTGATCGTCGGGCGAATCCGCAAGGCGCACGGGATTCGCGGTGAAGTCGTTGTGGAGTTGATGACAGAGTCGCCGGACGCGGTCTTCGCGCCCGGCGCTCGTTTGTTTCCGGGCACGGCGGACGGAGATCCGGACCCCAAGCTCGGACCGATCCACGTCGAGGACGCCCGGCCGTTCCGCGAGCAGTTCCTCGTGACGTTCGTGGAAGTGCCGGACCGTACCGAGGCGGAGCGATGGCGCGACCGGTTCCTGCTCGTGCCGCAGGACGAGCTGGAGCCACCCGAAGACGGCGCGGTATACCAGCACCAGCTCGTCGGTCTCGTCGTCGAGACGGCTGAGGCGGGGGAGATCGGAAAGGTGCTCGGCACCTTCGAGGTGGCCGGCCGGATCCTGCTCGAGGTGGCTCGCGAGGGAGGGACCGTGCTCCTCCCCTATGAGGCGCACTTCGTGGAGCGCGTCGATCTCGCCGGTGGGCGCCTGCACATGACGCTCCCCGCGGGGCTGCTGGAGTAGGGCATGCGGATCACGATCGTCACGATCTTCCCCGAGTTCTTCACGGTCCCGCTCTCGCTCTCGATTCCTGCGCAGGCGGCGGGCGCGGGGAGTGTGGAGTACCGCGTGGTGAACCTGCGGGACTACACGCATGACCGTCACCGCACCGTGGATGACTATCCGTATGGGGGCGGGGCGGGGATGGTGATGAAGCCGGAGCCGTTTTTCGAGGCGGTTGAATCGCTGCAGTGCGCCCCGCCGATCGTGCTGATGTCGGCCCGGGGGCCCCGCTTTACGCAGGCGCACGCCCACCGGTATGCCCAGGGGAACGAGCTGACCCTGCTGTGCGGGCACTACAAGGACGTGGACCAGCGGGTGGGGGACTTCCTGGCGACCGAGGAGCTCTCCCTCGGGGACTTCGTGCTTTCGGGTGGGGAGCCGGCAGCGCTGGCCGTTGTCGACGCGGTGGTGCGGTTGCTCCCCGGGGCGATGTCCGACCCCGAGAGTGCGCGGACCGACTCCCATTTTTCGGAGCCGTCGGTGGTGAGCGCCCCCAGCTACACGCGGCCGCCGGTGTACCGGGGGCATGCGGTCCCGGAGGTGCTCCTCTCGGGGCACCATGAGCGGATCGCCGCCTGGCGGGCGTCCGAGGGGCGTCGGGGGCGGCCGGGGTCGGACGCCGGATAGGTCGCGCAGGGTGCGGGATGAGGGGACTGGATCCCCTACCGCCAATCAGGCCAACGGGTTAGCTTCAGGGTCTCCCAAAATCAGCCTTTGAGGGGGGCTTCGGCCCCATTGCCCTATGCACGCGTTTATCGAGACCCAAAAGGAGTGGATGAAGTCGAACGTCCCTCCGTTCCGCCCCGGTGACACCGTCCGCGTGAATGTGCGCGTGAAGGAAGGTGACAAGGAGCGTTTGCAGGCGTTCGAGGGTGTGTGCATCTCGCGTCGTGGCGCTGGCGTCAGCGAGACGTTCACGGTGCGGAAGATCTCGAACGGTGTCGGCGTCGAGCGCATCTTCCCGGTGCATTCGCCGATGCTCGCCGAGATCACGGTGGTGCGTCGTGGCCGCGTGCGTCGTGCCAAGCTGTACTACCTCCGCAACCTGGTGGGCAAGGCGACGCGCATCCGCGAGAAGAAGACGCGCGTGGCGGTGCCTGCGACCGGAGTCGCCTCGGAGAGCTGAGGCCGGTGTCGCGCTGGGCGCCACTCGAGGCGTCGCTGCGGGACGCCCACGGGCCGCACCTGGCCGGGATGGATGAAGTTGGACGGGGCCCCCTCGCGGGCCCCGTTGTCGCATGTGCCGTCATCATGCCGCCGGGCCAGCGCGCCATTGCCGGCGTCGACGATTCCAAGCGGCTGAGTGCGGCGGAGCGCGAGCGCCTGGCGCCGCGCATCCGGGCCCGCGCCCTCGCCGTGGGGGTGGGTGCGGCGTCAGTGCGCGAGATCGATCGCCTGAACATCCTGCATGCCACGACGCTCGCGATGCGACGGGCGCTGTCGTCGTTAGGCATCCCCGCGGACCACGTGGTCGTGGATGGCAAGGCGATCCCGACGCTCGGCGTGGCCCACACCGCGGTGGTCGGTGGCGACCGTCGCTGCTACAGCGTGGCCTGTGCGTCGATCGTGGCGAAGGTGGTCCGCGACCGCCTCATGCGGCAGCTCGCGGCCCGATACCCCGGATATGGCTGGGAGCAGAACGCCGGGTATGCCACGGCCCACCACCTCGCGGCGATCGACGCGCAGGGGACGACCCCGCACCACCGGCCGGCCTTCTGCACCCGCCAGCTGACCCTCGACCTCGGGCGTTAGGCACTGTCGCGTCTCCACATCGGGTGATTTGTCTCCTTTCGCGTGTGCGTTCGCGCACAGTGACGATTCGCGCGCGTGAAGTGATGATGAAGCTGTGACTGCGGTCACACGCGGAAACGCTTGCCGCCTGTATGTTCTGCGCGCGGAACGATGTGGACAGGTTGCCCGGTGCGGGTGCATCAGTCGGCGCCGCCACAACTGACCTACCTGAGAGGGGTAGCCATGACGACGATGAAGAATGCGATGACCGCAGTCCTGGTGTTGAGCACCCTGACCGCGTGCGCCACCAAGGGATTCGTGCGCCGCGAGCTCGACACCGGCCTCACCGCCGAGCGCACCCAGCGCGCCTCGGCCGACAGCCTCCTGAACTCCGGGCTCGCCGCCCAGGGCGCCAAGGTGGATGGCCTCGCGGGTGAACTCGCGACGCTCAAGACGGACGTGGCTTCGCTCCGTCGTGACCTCACGACGCTGCGCACCGAGTTCGGCGCCAAGATCACCGCGATGGAGAACGGGATGAAGTTCGCCTTCCCGGTCACCTTCGGCTTCGACGACGCCACCGTGCGTGACGAGGATCGCGTGGCGCTCGACCAGTTCGTGAAGGTGGTGAACACGTATTACGGTGGCTCGCTCGTGACGGTGGAAGGCTTCGCGGATCCGGCCGGCTCCGCGCGCTACAACCTCCAGCTGTCGCAGCGTCGCGCCGAGAGCGTCTCGGCCTACCTCGCGCAAGCAGGGATCACCGGCGTGTCGCTGCGCGCCGTGGGCCTCGGGGAAGTGCGCCCGGTGGTGGAAGGGGCCGAGCGCGACATGCCCGGCGCCCAGGCCAATCGCCGCGTGGTCTTTGTGGTCGAAACGAAGGGTGCCACCTCGGCGGTCGTGTCGTCGATCCAGTAGGTCGGGTGCCCCCACAGCGGCCTCCCCGGGTGACTGGGGGGGCCGTTGTCGTTTCCACCCGGTGACGCGCCACCGACAAGGGGCTAACTTGGCACCTGCCGCACGACTCCGTGCGACCCGGTAGCTCAGTTGGTAGAGCAACGGACTTTTAATCCGTAGGTCCCGGGTTCGAGCCCCGGCCGGGTCACTCGCACCATGCCAGCG
>JAEUJK010000736.1 GCA_016794735.1 Gemmatimonadota bacterium
CGAGGTGTTCAGCAGCAGCCCCGGGGCGATCGCCCAGCGATTGCGCAACCCGATCGACGCCTCGGCGTCACGCCCGTTGAAGGCGTCACGCGCGCGGTATTCCGAGAAGACCTGCGTGTTCTTGAGGTAATCGGCATCGACTCCGAAGACCGTGTAGTTGCGGTCGCGGCCGAACGCCGGGGTGAACTGGTCCCGGAAGCCGGAGAGCATCTCGTGCCGTCCATAGAGCCGTGCGCGGTTGGCGATGATGTACTCGCCGCCTACCGCCAGGCGACGACGATCGGAATCGCGGACATCCTGCTCCACCTCACCGAACACCGAGGTCCGCGTGTTCTGCGGCAAGGTGTACTGCAGTCGTGCGCGCAGGGCGCTCACGTCGCGATCATCGGTGGGGGTGCCTGGCACGACCACGCCGGTCGCCGTCTCCGGCTCGTTGGTGCGGGCGTAGCGATACCCGAACTCGCCACGCAACGCCTGGGAGAACTGGCGTTCGATGGCGAGCAGGGCGCCTTCACGCCTCGCCCCATCGCTGCCGTACTGCGAGCGCAGCCCTTCCGCGACAAGGCGCGTGCCCGTCGCCAGCTGCTTGGAGAAGCGGCCGCCGACTTCCGTCCGCCCGCCGGTGAACACCGACGAGAGGTTGGCGTAGCCTGCGTCAGAACGCACGGCGAACAACCGGCCTTCCAGCGTGGCTGACTGGTGCCGCAGCTCAACACGCTGGGCGTCGCCGGTCAGGCCACCTTCGGGGCGCGTCCAGCCGAGTTCACCGAAGACGGTGGTGTTGTTCCCCAGCTTCGCGGTGGCGTTGACGCCGTAGAGCGCGTTGCCGCTGGTGGGCCCTTCATCACGCGCGACGGTGGCGCCGAGTTCGAGGCGACTACCGGCCCGCACCGAACCATCAACTCCATAGATCCAGAAGGCCTTGCTGCGACCATCCTCGGTTTCGTACGTGACGCGAATCGAGACCGGGTTGAGGTTCGCGTCCAGGCTCTGCACCGGGGCGCGGAAGAGGATGCGCCCCGTGACCGGCTCGATGGTGTAGTCAGCGAATCGCGTCATCGCCGTGCGCGACAGGATCACGCTCGGCTGGTTGCGATCGCGCACCAGGATCTCGACGCGTTCGCTGTTGATGAGCCCCGAGCTGCGCGACAGCGCATACGGACCGGAGATGCCGCGACCCGGGATTTCATCCACCTGCTGCGAGATGCGTCCCTGGCTGGCGAAGAAGGTCGCCGACCCGTCGCGCCCCTCGATGTGGTGCACGGCACCGGTGAGCGAACGATCGTAGGCGGTGAGCACGCGGCGATCATCGGCGCGCGTGGTCTGGAAGTCGCCATACATCGTGTACCCGGTGCCCTTGTCGAGCCGTGCGTAGAACCGTCGCCGCGACTGCGCATCGAACTCGCGCATCGAGGCATCGCCGTACACCGGGAAGAACTCATTGGGGGCGATGTCGCGGAAGAAGGTGCGACCGCGATCCCGTTCCGAGTCGTACGCCAGGGTGAGCAGGCGATTGTCGAGCACCGTCCCCTTCATGAACAGCTGCGTGCGAATGCCGGCACGCATCGCGCTCGAGTCGTCACCGGTGGACCAGTGCTTGAGCGCTTCGTCGAAGCCGTCGCTGCGGGCGGAGAGGCCGAGTCCACCATTGAGCAACTTCTGCCAATCCACGCGCGCGGCGACCAGGCCGGTGACGAGCAGCGGGCGGTTGACCGGGACGAAGGCCAGCTGGACGGTCGTGGACGCATCCGGCGTGGTCGCGCGCACCTCACCGACACCCGGCTGCGGCGCGGCGATGAGCGTGAACATCCCTTCCCCGTTCTCGAGGACGGCCTGCATCCCCTGCTCCGTGCTGCCCACGTCGTTGGCCAGCCAGCGGCCTAACGACGCCTCGAGCGTGACCACCGTACGGCCGGGGCGCGGGTTGCCCTGCATGTCCAGCGCGCGCACCACGATCGTGGTCCCGGTTTGTCCGTCGGCCGGCACGCCCTGGTTCGCCAGGTTGGTACCCACGCGCAGTTCGACCATCCCGCGATTGGCCGGGTTCGTGCCTTCCTGCAGCGCGCGGGCGCGCAGCGGCGTGACCGGGAGCTGCGAGTTGGCTTCGTTGAGCACGCTGCCACGGAACAGCGGGGCGTAGCGACGCGTCCAGGTCTGTTCGATGGAACGCTGGCCCAACTCCGACAAGGTGACCACCTGCGGAGCGATGGTGACACGCTCAGCGGGGGGGATCGCCACGAGCGAGTCGGTCGCGACAATCATCGCCTCACGAACGCGCGCCGAATCGCCGAAGACCACCCCGAGCTCACGATTCGTTACGGCGTTGCGCGGCGCGTAACCCACCACCTCGCGCGCCGGCTCACCGGGGTTGTTCACCTCACCGGTGCGGCGACGTGCCAGCACCGCCTTCAACACCTCCGGCGACCGCGAACCGTCCGCAAAGTCGGCACGATGCAACTCGCCCGCCTTCACGTCGGCAAACCGCGTGTAGCCGTCACCCGCGTTGCGGTTGACCAGCGGGATCAACTCCGCACCGGCCGGGAGGGTCGTGCGGTCGACCTTCACGATGTGCAACCGCGACGAGACGTTA
>JAEUJK010000747.1 GCA_016794735.1 Gemmatimonadota bacterium
GGATGCGCGGCAAACGAGGCGAAGCTGCTCAGGGTGAATCGCGGCGGCAGGATCATCCCCGTCACGCGGTCGCGCTCCCGGTTGCCCGCGAGCGGCGTGTCGACCGTCAGGCACAGGGCGTGGAACTTCGCGGCCTTGCAGCGCTGCACAAACTCGCGCGTGAGTTCCCGGTCCTTGAGGATGTAGATCTGGTACATCCAGGGGCCGGTGCCCAGCGCGCCAATCTCCTCGATGCGCGTCGTCCCCATGGTCGACAGCGTGTACAACATCCCGGCCGCCTGTGCGGCCCGCGCGACCGCAGGCTCCGCCTCATGGTGGAAGAGCCGATTCATCCCCGTGGGGGCGATGAAGAACGGCAGCTTCATGTCGAGCCCCAGCAGGCGCGTCGACGTGTTGATCGTGCTCACGTCGCGCAGGTAGTGGGGCAGCAACTCGTAGTCGTCGAACGCGGTGGTGTTGCGCTCGAGGGTCCATTCGTTGTCGGCGCCGCCGTCGATGTAGTGGAACATCGGCGCCGGGAGCCGGCGACGCGCGAGGCGGCGGAGGTCCTCGACATTGTGGCACCGGGCGAGCGAACGCGCGGGGCTGGTGATCCGGTAAGACGTGAACATGGACGTGCGACAGAACCGTTGCGAGCGATGCGGCCGGTGGGCACCTGTCCACCGGACCGACGCATGGGGCGGTCAATATGGGGCGCGCGCGCCCTGCGTCGTCAGTGGCGATGGCGGCGTCCGCGCCGCCCGCAGCGGTTGCCGCACACCGCGTCGCGGGTGATGCTTGTGCGACCTCTCTCCGCCGCACCCCGACATGCCTTTCCCTCGCCCGGCCCTCCCCGCCGCACTCGGCGCTCTCCTGTTTGCCGCCCCGCTCGTGGCCCAGGTGCGGGCGTTCACCGGTGCCACACTCATCGACGGCACCGGTCGCGCCCCGGTGGCCAACGCCACCGTGGTCGTCCGTGACGGCCGGGTGGTGGCGGCGGGCGCCCAGGCCGCGATTCCGGCGGGCGCCGAGCGGGTGGACCTGGCGGGCAAGTGGGTGATGCCGGGATTGATCAACGCGCACGGCCACGTGAACGCGGCACGTGAGCTGGGGACGTACGCGATGTACGGCACGACGACGGTTTTCTCGCTCGGTGGGGAAGCCGCGGATGTCTTCGCGGCGCGCCGTGCGCAGGATGCGGCCACGCTGAACCGCTCTCGCGTGTTTGTCTCCGGGCCCGTGCTCGCGCCGAACACCCCGGACGAGGCCCGGACGCAGGTGGCCGGTGTCGTCGCCCAGCAGACGGATTTCGTGAAGATCCGCGTGGATGACAACCTCGGCACAGCAAGGAAGATGACCCCCGAGGTGTACCGTGCCGTGATCGACGAGGCGCATCGCCGCGGGAGCCGCGTGGCCACGCACCTCTTCTACCTCGACGATGCGAAGGGGCTGCTGGATGCCGGCGCCGACCTCGTGGCCCACAGCATTCGTGATGCCGAGGTGGATGCGGCGGTGATCGCCCAGCTCAAGGCGCGGAACATCTGCGTGGTCCCGACGTTGATGCGCGAGGTGTCGACCTTCGTGTACGAGTCGACCCCGGCATGGTTCGAGGATCCGCTATTCAAGATCCATCCCGACCGCGCCCAGGTGCCCGGGCTGATGGACCCCACCCGCCAGCAGGCGATGCGCACCAGCACCGCCGCGCAGCGCTACAAGGTGGCGCTGGAGGTCGCGAGCCGGAACTTGAAGACGCTGCACGACGCCGGAGTGGCGATTGCCATGGGGACCGACACGGGTCCGGCCGCCCGCTTCCAGGGCTACTTCGAGCTGATGGAGCTGGAGCTCATGGCCAAGGCCGGGCTCACCCCCGCCCAGGTGCTTGCGAGTGCCACCCGAACGGCCGCACGTTGCATGGGTGTCGAGCGGGACCTTGGCACCCTCGAGGCCGGAAAGTGGGCCGACTTCGTGGTGCTGGACGCCAACCCGCTGAGCGACATCTCGAACGTCCGGAAGATCTCAGCCGTATGGATCGCCGGTAACCGCGTGCCGCGTTAACCCCCTCTCCCGACCCCGTCCATGAACAGGCCCGTCTCCGCCGCGCTGAACCGGATCGTCCTCGCCGCCCTCGCGCTCGTCGCGACCACCGCCGGTGCGCAGCAACGCCAGCCGCAGGGCCCGCCGTCGATGGGCGGTGGCCAGTGCGCGCAGAACCCGTACAACTGCCCCGACGCCCCGAACCCGCTCCCGCCCAATCCCTCGATCTGGCTCGAGGAGCTGACGTGGATGGACGTGCGGGACGCGATCAAGGCCGGCAAGACCACGATCATCATCCCCACGGGCGGGCAGGAGCCGAACGGTCCGTGGCTCGTGACGGGCAAGCACAACTACGTGCTCCACACGAACTGCGAGGCGATTGCGCGCAAGCTCGGCAATGCGTTGTGCGCCCCGATCATCAAGCTGGTGCCGGAGGGGAACATCGAGCCGCCGTCGAGCCACATGACGAGCCCGGGCACGATCTCGCTGCGCGAGAACACCTTCCGTGCGGTGCTCACCGACGTGGTGACGAGCCTCAAGCAGCATGGCTTCCAGCACATCATCCTGATCGGTGACAGCGGCGGCAACCAGGGCGGGCAGCGGTTCGTGGCGGATTCGCTCACGGGGATCTGGAAGGGGTCGCCGGTGGTCGCGCACGTGCAGGAGTACTACGACTACGCGGGCGCCCAGGCCTACATGAAGACGAAGGGACTCGTGGACGGGGCCTCGGACAACCTGCACGACGACCCGGTCATCGCGCTCAACATGTTCATCGATGACCCCAAGTCGATCCGCTACGACGAGCGCGTGAAGGCCGGCAAGGCGACGATCAACGGCGTGTCGCTGGCGGACCGCAAGAAGGCGACGGAATGGGCGAAGCAGATCGTCGAGTTCCGCGCCACGATCACGGTGGAGGCGATCAACAAGGCCATCGCGAACAAGGGCACCCTCCCCGCCCCGCCGCGCCAGCGCCCCGGCGCATGACCCATCCGCTCGACCTCGTGCCCCAGCTGGGGCACGAGCAGGTCGTGTTCTGCCAGGACCCTGCCGCCGGGTACCGCGCCATCATCGCCGTGCACAGCACGGCGCTGGGGCCGGCCACCGGCGGCACGCGATACTGGCCCTATACGAGTACTGCTGACGCCCTGCACGACGTGCTGCGCCTGTCGCGCGGCATGACCTACAAGAATGCAGCCGCCGGCCTCGCGCTGGGTGGCGGCAAGGCCGTCATCATCGGCGACCCGCGGCGCCAGGAGGGGCGCGCCGACCTGTTCCGCGCCCATGGACGCTTCGTGGAACGCCTGGGCGGCCTGTTCATCACGGGGGAGGACGTGGGCGTCTCGCCCACCGACCTCGAGGTCTCCGCCACGGTCTCGCGGCACATTGCCGGGATCGATGGCAAGGGTGGGGACCCGTCCCCCTGGACCGCACGCGGCGTGTTGCGCGCGATCGAGGC
>JAEUJK010000765.1 GCA_016794735.1 Gemmatimonadota bacterium
GGGGTGGACGCATCGCTCGACGAGTTGCGCACCATCCGCGATGGCGGCAAGGACGCGATTGCGCAGATCCAGGCGTTCGAGCGCGACCGCACCGGGATCGCGAGCCTCAAGGTTGGCTACAACCGGGTCTTCGGGTACTACATCGAGATCAGCAACGCGAACAAGCACCTCGTGCCCGACGACTACCAGCGCCGCCAGACGTTGACCGGTGGTGAGCGGTACGTGACGCCGGCCCTCAAGGAGTACGAGGAGAAGGTGCTCACGGCGAGCGAACGCATCGAGACGCGGGAGCGCGAGTTGTTCGAGGCGTTGCGCGCGGCGACGGGGCGCGAGATCCGCCGGCTCCAGGCGATCGCCGACCGGCTCGCGCGCCTCGACGTGCTGTCCACCTTTGGGGAAGTCGCCGCCGCCGAGCGATACGTGCGACCCGAGGTGACGGATGCGTTCGACCTCGAGATTGTCGGTGGACGCCACCCCGTGGTCGAGCGGATGATGCCGCGGGATCGCTTCATCCCCAACGACGTCACGCTGACGGAGGACGCGCGGCTCATCGTCCTGACCGGGCCCAACATGGCAGGCAAGTCCACCATCCTCCGCCAGATCGGGCTCATCCAGCTGATGGCGCAGGTGGGCTGCTTCGTGCCGGCCACACGCGCGCGACTCGGGATCGTCGATCGGCTGTTTACGCGCGTTGGGGCGAGCGACAACCTCGTGCGCGGCCAGTCCACGTTCATGGTGGAGATGGCCGAGACGAGCGCGATCCTGCACACCGCCACGCGCCGGTCGCTCGTGTTGCTGGACGAGATCGGGCGTGGCACCTCCACGTACGACGGCGTGTCCATCGCGTGGGCGGTGAGCGAACACTTGCACGACCAGGTGGGCTGCAAGACCGTGTTTGCCACGCACTACCACGAACTCACGCAGCTCGCCGACGAGTTGAAGGCGCTGCGCAACTGGAACGTGGCCGTGCGCGAGGTGGGGGACCAGATCCTGTTCCTCCACCGGTTGCAGCCCGGTGGGGCAGATCGCTCGTACGGGATCGAGGTTGGGCGGCTGGCCGGGCTCCCGCCCGGGGTGATCGCCCGCGCCCGCGACGTGTTGCGCTCGCTCGAGGGCGAGCAGTTGGCCGCGGCCCTCGAGGCAGGTGGCACGCGGTATCGCGCCATCACGCGGGAGCCGACACCGTCCCAGCTGACGTTGTTCACGGTCGAACCGCACCCCGTGGTCCTGCGCCTGCGTGGCGTGGATCCCAACGCCATGACCCCCCTGGACGCGCTCCGCCTCCTCGACGAACTCGTGCGACGCGCACGCGAGACCTGAGCCTTACATTCCCGCCATGCCAGCTTCCCGGCGTTCCCTCGCCCTCCTCAGCCTGCTCGTCCTCGGCGTGACCGCCTGCGACAAGGTCTCCGAGACGGTCGCGCGGCTGCGGGGCCCCGATACGAGCCCCCCGGATTCCCTCCCCGAGCTGTTGAACGACTCCCTGCCGTTCGACTACCCGGTGGGCCTCTACCTCCAGCTGATCGACGACAGCGTGACGCTGCGCCTGCACATCGACGAGTTCGGTGCCCCGGTGCCGGAGAGCACGGTGGTCGAGCGCGGGGCCAAGTACGCGCAGTTCGATTCCGCCGCCCTCACGGGCGCGCGCGAGCTGCGGTTCAAGCCGGCGCGTCGCAAGGGTCGGGCGGTGCCGTACACCGTGCTCTTCCCGATCCAGTTCAAGGTGCCAACCTTGCCGGTGCTCCCGCCGGCCGACTCCACCAAGCGTTAGGCGCCATGCGGATCACGGTGCTCCTGGGCGGGACCTCGGCCGAGCGGGATGTGTCGCTGGCGTCGGGGCTGCGGATCGCGGCCGCGTTGCG
>JAEUJK010000778.1 GCA_016794735.1 Gemmatimonadota bacterium
CATGGAAGACCGACGCTCACAGCACCTGTTCGGCCTCGGCGCCCTTGCCGTGGGCCTGCTCATCGGCCTCCTCGCGATATCGCAGTCCCTCAAGGACATCCGGCGGGGCAACGAGGAAGTGGCCGTCACGGGGTCGGCGCGGCGCTCGATCCGCTCCGACTTCGTCGTGTGGCGCCTCTCGGTGTCGGTGCAGTCGTCGTCCCTGACCTCGGCCTCGCAGGAACTCTCGCGTGGCGTCGATCGCGTGCGCGCCTTTCTCAAGGCCGAGGGCATCCCGGACAGCCAGCTGACGGTCAAGCCGGTGGAAGCCTCGGGCGTACCTGAGTTCACGCCGGAAGGGCGCGAGACCGGGCGTATCATCGCCAGCCGGGTGGCCCAGCTCATCGAGGTCCGCAGCGCGGACATCGACGGCATCACGCGCACCTCGCAGCGCGTGGGCGCGCTGATCGCCGAGGGGATTCCCGTCGCCCCGCAGTCGCCGGAGTACCTCTACACCAAGCTCGGTGAGATCCGCACGGCCCTGCTCGAGGAAGCGACGAAGGACGCGCGGCAGCGGGCCGAGGCGATCGTGCGGAGCACCGGCGGCACGATCGGCGCCGTGCGCGACGCGCGGATGGGGGTCTTCCAGATCACCCCGCGGTATTCCACCGAAGTCTCCGACTACGGGATCAACGACGTCACGTCGATCGAGAAGGACGTGACCGCGGTGGTTCGCGCGACCTTCACCATTCGGTAGGGCAGGTCGCGCCTCACGTGTCGAGTTCCTGGGATGCCGCGCATCCCCGCTGCCTTTCGTTCCCTCTCTCCCGGATTCCCATGTCCATGTTCCGTTCGATCGTGCTGGTCGCCGTCGCGTCCCAGGTCCTGGAGGCACAAGCGGTATGTAAGCCGGGTGAAAGCAGCAACGAAGCGAAGATGATGGCCTTCTTCGCTGCGCCGCTCGCGTTCTCGCCGGGCGGGCATGCCGGGCCGCTCAAGTCCGGGGAGATTCGCCTGGCCTTCGACGTCACCTACGTGCCGACGCCGAGCGACGACATCCGCCACCCGGAGAAGTGCTACAACAACAACAAGACCGAGAACACCGAACTCTCGCCGGTCTTCCCGAGGCCGCGGATCGCGATCGGGCTCGGTGGTGGACTCGCCGTCGAGGCGATGTACCTCCCGCCCGTGACCGTGATGGATGCGACGCCCAACCTCCTCTCCGTGGCATTGAGCTACACCCGGGCCCTCACCTCCTCGATCGGACTGGGCTTCCGCGGGCACGCGACCTTTGGTGAGGTGGGTGGCCCGATCACCTGCTCCAAGGACGTCATCCAGAGCAACCAGCCAACGGGGAATTGCTACGCCTTCAAGCCGTCGGACGACACCTACAAGCCGAACATGTTCGGTGGCGAGGCCATGCTTTCGTTCGGTGCACACGATGCCAAGCTCCGGACCTACGTCGGCGGTGGGTTCACCGCGTTGTCCCCGGAGTTCCAGGTGGGATACGTCGACGCCCTGAACAACGTCGACGACACGCGCATCGAGGTCTCGCTGCAGCGCCTGGCCGCGTTCGCCGGGGGCGCCTACCGGCTCTCCCCCCGTTTTGCCCTCACCGGTGAGCTGTACTCGGTCCCGGAGGACGTGACCACGGTGCGGTTCGGGGGCAGCTTCACCCTGCGGTCCGGGAAGTAGCCACTACCCCGGCCACTGGGGGGCTGCGAGCTTTCAGCGACTTGCACCCCAGCGTCCGCATGCCGTCGTTCAGACCCCTGTTGGCCCTTGGCGCCGCCGCGTGTGCTTCCGCGGCGCCGACTCCCACGCCGAGCCCGGTCGT
>JAEUJK010000829.1 GCA_016794735.1 Gemmatimonadota bacterium
CACGGCCAGGACGCCGGCGATGGCCCACGCGATCCCCTGCACCATCTGCGGGCTCACCCCGGACGCGAGCGCCGCCTCGGGGTCGCTCGCCGCGGCGCGCATGGCCACACCGATCGTGCTGTACCGGAACATCGCGAAGAAGCCAACCAGTGCGAGTGCCGAAGCGCCCAGGGTCCAGAGGTCAGCGACCTTCACGATCACGCCGGCAACGGTCACCGTGCGCACTCCCCACGGGTCACCGAGCACGACGAGGTCGTACCCCCACAGGGTCGTGCACAGCTGCTCCAGCACGTACAGCAACCCAAGGGTGATCAGGATGCTGGCGAATACGGGCTGCCCGACCATGCGTCGCAGGACGACGCGCTCGATAAGCAATCCCAGCCCCGCCATCACCAGGGCCGCCACCAGCATGGCCGCGAGGAACGGCAGGTGCCACACGGCTGCCAACTGGTAGGTGAGGTAGGCGCCGAGTACCACGAGCCCGCCCTGCGCGAAGTTCACCACACCCGTGGCGCGATAGACCACGACGAAGCCCAGGCAGATCAGCGCGTAGATCGACCCGAGCGAGAGCCCGGCGAGCAGGTACTGCAGGAAGTCCGTCATCGATACATCCCCTCCACCAGGTCCTCGAACCGGGAGGCGATCGCGCGGCGCTTCACCTTCTGCGTCGCGGTCAGCTCACCTTCCTCGTGGTCGAGTTCCTTGGGCAGGAACGCGAACTTCTTCACCTGCTCCACCTGCGCGAGATCGTTGTTCACCTTGTCGACCCACTCCTGGATGAGCTTGCGCACCTCGGGGCGTTCACTCAGGTCCTTGTAGGTGGTGAACGGGATGCGCTGGCGCGTGGCCCAGTCGCCGACGGTATCCAGCTCGATGCCAATGAGCGCGGAGACGAACTTGCGCCGGTCCCCGATGACGATGGCCTCGCGCACGTAGGGCGAAACCTTGAGCATGTTCTCGATCCAGCTGGGCGCGATGTTCTTGCCACCCGCCGTGATGATCAGGTCCTTCTTGCGATCGGTGATGGTGAGGTACCCCTCGGCATCGAGCACCCCGACGTCGCCCGAATGCAGCCACCCGTCTGCGTCGACCGTCTCGCGCGTCGCCTGTTCGTTGCGGTAGTAGCCGGCAAAGACGCCGGGGCCCTTCACGAGGATCTCGCCATCGTCCGCGATGCGGATCGTTGCCCCGGGCACCGGCACGCCGACGGTCCCGATGCGCGCCGCGTCCATCGGGTTCCAGGTCGCGAGCGCCGAGCCTTCGGTCTGCCCGTATCCCTCCTGGATGGGCACGCCTAACGCCCAGAAAAACTCGAGCACCTGCGGCGCGATCGGGGCCGCCCCCGAACCCGCGCCGCGCACGCGCGAGATGCCCAGCCGGTCGCGCAGCGGGCGGAAGAGCAGGACCCAACCGACGAGGTAGTCGAGCCGGTCCATCCAGTTCCACGGCGTGCCCGACAACCGCTTGCGAGCCAGTGCCCGGCCGCGCGCCATGAAGGTGTGGTACACCTTCCGCTTGAACCACGACGCGTCCGCCATTCGGATCTCGACGCTGGCGAGCATCTTCTCCCAGACGCGAGGCACCCCGGCGAACAACGTGGGCTGCACCTCACGCAGGTCGCTGATGAGGGACTCGCCACCACCACCAAACGAGACCACGTACCCGGCGACGAGCGCCACCACGCCGGACAGCGCCCGCTCCAGCACGTGGCACAGCGGCAGGTACGACAGCAGTTCGTCGTTGGGGTTCGACTGCCAGATCTGCTGCCACGACGCGCCGAGGCTGGCGATGTTCGCGTGGGTGAGCATCGCGCCCTTTGGCGGGCCGGTCGTTCCCGACGTGTAGATGATGATCGCCGTCTCGTCCATGCGGCGCGCATCCACCTGCGACCAGAACTCGGCGAGGTCGCGCCCCTCGGCGCGCGCGAGCAGGTCGTCGAACGTGATGCAGGCGCCCTGGTCCAGCCAATGGCGCGCCCCGCGTGGCTCCATGATCACGATCTGGCGCAGCCGCGGCAGCCGCTCGCGCACCTGCAGCACCTTGTCAAGCTGCTCCTCGTCCTCGACGACCGCCACCACCGATCCCGAGTGCTCGAGGATGTACTCCACCTCGGCCGCCGGGCTCGTGGAATAGACACCCACCGTGATGGCCCCGATCCCCTGGGCGCCGAGGTCGGCCCACAGCCACTCCGGCCGGTTCTCCCCGATCACCGCCACCATGTCGCCCGCCTGCACGCCGCACGCCTGCAGCCCCAACCCGGCCTGCGCGGACCGGTCGGCATAGGTGCGCCAGCTGAACTCGCACCACCGGCCAAGATCCTTGTGTCGCAGCGCGACCTTGTCGCCCCACTGGGCGGCGTTGCGGTGCAACACCGCCGGCAGGGGGATCGCGGTCCCCTCCACCGACAGGTCGGCGCCACGCACTTCCGTTCGTGCGGTCATGATGCTGCGCCGAGGTAGGCTTCGATGACCGCCGGGTTCTCGCGCACCTCGTGCGGCAACCCGATGGCGAGCACCTTGCCGAAGTCCATGGCCATCACGCGGTGCGCCAGGTCCATCACCATGTGCATGTCGTGCTCCACGAGGATCATCGCCACATGCAGTTCCTCGTTGATCTCGCGGATGTAACGCGCCATGTCCTCGCTTTCCTCGAGGTTCATCCCGGCCGCGGGTTCGTCGAGCAGCAACACGCGGGGCTCCATGGCCAGGGCGCGGGCCACCTCGACGCGCTTGCGCACGCCATACGGCAGCAGGGCAACGGGCTGGAAGCGGTACGGCTCCAGCTCGAGCAGCTCGATGATGTCCTCGCAGTGTCGGCGCTGGGCCAGCTCCTCGCGGCGCGCCGGCCCCCACCACACCGCCCCGGCAAGGAAGCCGGTCTTCATGACGTGGTGGCGCCCGAGCAGGATGTTCTCGAGCACCGTGAGGTGGCTGAAGAGGCCGAGGTTCTGGAACGTGCGCGCGATCCCGCGTGTGGCGATCGTGGTGGGCGACAACCCGTTGAGGCGTTCGCCGCCCAGCGCGATGGTGCCTTCCACGGGCTTGTAGACCCCGTTCAGGCAGTTGAAGATCGACGTCTTGCCCGCGCCATTCGGGCCAATGATCGCGAAGAGTTCACCGGGCAGGACCGTGAAGCTCACGCCAGAGAGTGCCGTCACCCCACCAAAGCGCAGCGTGATCCCCTCGACCGTCAGGAGCGGCGTGGTCATGCGCTCCACCGCTTCTTGCGACGGTAGGTCTTCACGTCGCGGTAGGACCGCTGGGCCGCACCGGCCCCGCCGCCGAGGTAGAACTCGCGCACATCCTGGTCCTCGGCGAGTTCCGCCGACGGGCCGTCGCGCACGATCTTGCCGTGCTCCATCACATACCCGTAGTGGGCCACGGACAGTGCCATCGTGGCATTCTGCTCGACGAGCAACACGCTGGTACCCGCCGCATGGATGGTCGCGATGATCTCGCGCACCTGGTCGACCACCTTTGGCGCGAGGCCTAACGAGGGTTCATCGAGGAGGAGCAGGCGCGGCCCGCTCATGAGGGCACGGCCGATCGCCACCATCTGCTGCTCGCCACCCGAGAGGTAACCGGCGATCGCCGTGCGTCGCTCGGCGAGCCGCGGGAACATCTGGTAGATGCGGTCCTGCCGTTCGCGGGCCACCGTGGCCGCCTGGGTGAAGCCCCCCACGCGCAGGTTCTCCTCGACGGTGAGCTCGGCGAAGAGGCGACGGCCCTCCATCACCTGGGCGACGCCATGCCGCACGATCTGGGGCGCGGTCGCCGTGGTGACCTCGGTGCCGGAGACCTCCACACGTCCCTTGGTGCAGCGCCCACGCTGGATGCCAAGGAGTCCAGTGATCGCGCGCAAGAGCGTGGTCTT
>JAEUJK010000830.1 GCA_016794735.1 Gemmatimonadota bacterium
GTTTGCTTCTCCTTCTTCTGGTGGGGGGCGCCTTTCCAGCGTGGGCGAATGCCCGAGTTACGGGGCAAGTCGTCGACGATGCCGGCCGGCCGGTTACAGGCGCGTGGGTAGTGCTCCGTCGTCCGAACGGGCAGCAGCTGCGCGGTCGCGTCGACGGACGAGGCCTGTTTAGGTTCGCCCTGCCCCAGCGCGACCCAGAGGCGCATCGTCTCCTGGTGTGCGCGAGCGGAGTCGATCCCTTCCAGCTTGATCATCTCCCACGCAACGCACTGGGGCGCATT
Source organism: Gemmatimonadota bacterium (assembly GCA_016794735.1). GTDB lineage: Bacteria > Gemmatimonadota > Gemmatimonadetes > Gemmatimonadales > Gemmatimonadaceae > RBC101. Next base: position 282 of record JAEUJK010000830.1, read on the forward strand.
CGGCTGCAGGTGCGGTCCGCACAAGGGGGCGCTGGGACCGAGAATCCGGCATGGCGCCAAGCGTGTGGCGCCGTGGGAACATAGTGGGCCGATCGCAGTCTTCCGACGCCTGCCAAGGCGTAGCGGGAGGGTGCGCCAGCCGGCCGGCCCCGCTTGGCCACCTAACAACACGTTGCACCCGCCGGGCGCGCCCGGCGGGCCGGTGCCCGGCCCTGCGCCCATGCGGTAGGGCGGCTGGCGCCTCCGGTGGCGGGAGTGCAGCTTCCGGCGGAAGGATAGGGGCGCCAACCGCCTTTGTATCCTTCGGGCGCGCTCCGGTTGGTGGCGCGCCCGCGGGTGAACGTGGGGCGTTAGGCTGCACAAGAGGCCGTGGTGGCCGACATGATCCGGAGATAGTCGCGTGACATCGATCTCGCTGGAAGCGCTCCGGCGCCGGCTCGAAGCGCTCGATGAGGCGGCGTGGCACCGGATCGCGGCGCGTGTCCCCGCACTGGGGGGCGACAGCGGCTCTGCGCTCCATGCTCGAGGGCAGGCGATCGCGCAGGGGCTGCCCCCGGCGATTCCGGCCCTCGCCCGTCAGGCGATGGGCCTGGCGCACGCCGTCCTGAGCGAGTTTCCGGGGCGTCCCGCCCCCACGCCGGGTCAGGTGGCGGGGTTGCCGCTGCCGCCGACGCAGAAGGCCACCGCGACGCATGCCGCAGCTATCGCGACCTTGCTGGGGGCGCGGCGGGCCGCCTACCCGGGGGCTGTGGCCTGTATCGAAGCGGTGCTTCCGGCCCTTATCGCGCCCGTGTTCATCGGGCGCGAGCGTCTCGAAGCGCTCTACGCGCCAATCGCGCCGGAGATACCCCTGGCCTCGCTCGCGGAGGACGCTTCATAATCGGGCGGCGCGGCCAGAAGGGTCGAGCCCCGGGCTGCAGCCTAACAAATGGCTGCACAAGCCGGGCGCTGTGGGGTGGCCGTCCCGCCCGCCGCCTGATACGATAGATGAAGGGCTCGCGGCGGGCGGGACGGCTTTATGAAAGCGCCGGCATGTGAGCCATGGACGTTAGGCCGTTTCCCGGAGGAAGGAGGACGAGTGATCTCGACTGCCGAGACTCTGGCGATCGCCGCGGTGTTTGACGCAGCAGTGGGAGCCCTCAACACCGGAGACTTCGCGGCTGCGACGGCGCTTTGCGACCCTGCCAGCTTGCGGCTGGTGGGCCGACAGCTGCTCGGGACGCTCGGTGCCGGAGATCCGATCCGGCTGCCGACCATTGAGGATCTGCAGCGCTCATCGCCCGACATGCCACGCGAAGTAGCTGAGTATCACGTGGCCCAAGCGCGGCGTCATGCTGTGACAGGCGGAATGCTGGGCGTGCTGCTTCCGAGTTGTCCGTCGCTTGAGGCCGCACATGCCGCGTCTCCCGAGTCGCTGTTTGCCTGGTGGTTGGAGGGCCGCCGGGACACCTATCAGATTCGGCACTTGGAAGCGCGTGGCCTCGCGCCACCCGGCACAGCAGACTTGCACCAAGCACACGTGCCAGGATTGGGGCTCCAGCTCGTGGTCCTCGGGGTCGTGGGAGACGGCCCGGCTGTGGCGCATGTGATCTATCGCGACGATCAGGGTGACCCGACCACGTGGGGCCCCGACAGCACGAAGTGGATGGAGGCGCTTCCGTCCGACGAAGCGGCCGTCGCCCTCGACCAAACGCTGCGGAACCCGGTGCGAAGCGCCATGTGTCGCCGACAAGAGGACGGGACTTATCGTCTGGTCGCGAGTACAGACTTTCTCTGGGTTGGCTCTCGCATCGTCGCACGGGTGGAACGAGACGAGCGCAAGCCCACTGAGGGAACGGCCTAACAGATGGCTGCACAAGCGGGCACGCGGGCTGGCCGTTCCGCCCGCCGCCTGATAAAGTAGGGCAAGGGCTCGCGGCGGGCGGAACGGCTTGATAGGAGCGCCCGCTTGTGAGCCATGAGCGTTATGCAGTCCGAGCCGAACAGGTGTTATTGCGCCCAGTGAGTACCTTAGCGAGCGCCAAAGCACTTTTCGTCCTGCTGGCCGGGGCGTCCTGTGCGCCACAGGAGAACCTCCGCGAGTTCGCGCGAGACGACCCGAGCATGGTCGCCGCCATAGATAGCGCGCGTGCCACGGTATCACGTTTGCGGAGTTCCTTCGGGACGATACGTCCGCGATCAGCTTTCGCTCGCTGAAGACGCGCGTCGACGGTCCCACACCGGAACACATCTGGGTCGATGGTGCGTCGTTCGATGGAAGGGTGTTTCGGGGGACCCTAAACGAGGATGCTGTGTTCGGCGCGGCGAAGGCGGGAGATTCGGTCGTTGTCGCGCCCTCCGAGATCTCTGATTGGATGGTCGTCGTAAACGGCGAACTGTGTGGCGGATACACGCTGCGTGGCGCGCGAAGCCTCGCCGAGGATCTCACAGCGTTCGACGCGGGGCTTGCTACGCTCGGACTCTCGGCCTGGCGCATCGCCCGTGGTTGCTAAGGATAGGCCGGCGATCGAGATGCGCAGGGCGTTGCTTCAACCTAGGCTCGCCGGTCCCCACGGTGCGCCGCCGGGGTGTCATGGTCCGGTTGAGCCGAGGCTCGCTCGCAGGTGAAACACAGCTCCGGCGCACTGTGTGTTAATCACTAGGCTGCATAACAGTCCTAAGGAGGTAGTTGTCAAGCGGGTGTAGCGAAGCTTTCGGGCGTCGCGGCGGCGGCCCCGAGGAGGCGTGCAGGTCGTACGTCCTGGTGGCAGTCGTGGCGAACATCGGATCGATCGTCCACGGTCCCCGTGGCGGTCACACAGTCCTGCGAGCCAGTGGCTCAGATGTTCACGGTCGACCGCCCGTCGGGCTCCCCAATCAGCACGGCGCGCTTCGGGAGCAGCAGTTAGGCAGGCGGGTTGGCCCGACGAGGCCACGTCAGGGGTTTGCGTTGGGTCAGGGTGATGGAGGCAAAGCGATCGTTGTACGGGGCGTCTTTGGTGAGGACGAAGAAGACGATCTGGGCGAGTTCCTTCGCCACGAGGGCGCGGGCGATCGGCGTGCCCTTGCGGCGGGCCCAGTCCTGGTAGACGGCGCGGATCTCGGGGAAGTACTGAACGGCGCGGATGGCGGCATGGTGGAACGCGATCTTGAGGTAGCGATTACCATCCTTCGAGCGTTTGTGCCGGGTCTTGCCCCCGGAGTCCTGGGACCCCGGCACCAGGCGACAGTAGGAGTGGAAGTGGCGGACGGACGGAAAGCGGTGGATGTCGTCGATCTCAAGGAGGAGGGTGTAGGCGGTCCGCGCGCCGATCCCGGGGATCCAGACGAGGCGTTGGAGGTCGGGGCGATCCACGAGGTGGCCGCGGAGTTCCGCTTCGATGCGTCGGATCTGGGTCAGCAATAGGGTGCGTTGCGCGAGAAACAGGTCGGCTTGGAGGCGGGGGAGCGCGGGGAGCTCCTCGGGCGTGGCGACGTTGTACTTCTCGAGCAAGACGGTCATGCTCCGCCGGGCCTGGAGGGCGCGCGTGACGAGGATGAGGCGGGCGCGGAGGCAGTCGCGCAGCTCCCGTTGCGCGTCGCTGATCATGTGCGCCTCGGGGATGAGTTCGGCGCGGAGGAGTTGGGCCAGGGTGGCGGCGTCGATGGCATCGGTCTTGACCTTGGCGTAGCTAATGGCCTTGAGATACTTGGCATGGCCGAGCCGGAGGTCAACGTGCTGGGCGACGAGGAGGTCGCGCAGCCAGTACCACATGCCGGTGGATTCGACGACGGCGCGATGGGGGCCGGGGAGGGCGTCGAAGTAGCGGGCGATGGCGACGCGTTCGGTGGGGAGCGTGGTCCTCCGGACGCACGTGCCGACCGCGTCGACGGTGTGGATGGCGATGGTGTGTTTGTGTAGGTCGAGGCCTGAGTAGAGCATGTGATGCGACTCCAGAGGAGGACAGCGAGAGTATCCGGTCGTTGGTCCTCCTTGGGAACATCAGCACGCAGCTCGGGGCAGGGCCTTGGGGTCTGGCCGCCGCACCCGGCGGCCAGTAGTGTAGGGGCAAGGGCCGCCGCCGGGTGCGGCGGCCTCTTATAGAAGGCCCCGCCCGAGAGCGTGGGTCGTTAGGCCGCGAGCGAGGAGTGTCGAGTGCTGCTGAGTCGCGCGGACCAAGAGAGCCTTCATCGATACTCCATCCGGCATCGCCCGGCCGTGGAGCGCAGTACCCTCTGCGGCTGTTTCTACTGTGAATCTCGCTTTCCTCCTACCGAGATCAGCGATTGGGTCGATCTGTCGCCCGAGGCGCCCCCGGATGCGACCGAGGACGAGTAGTGCGTTACCGCGTTGTGTCCTCGGTGCGGAATCGATGCGGTGCTCCCAGACGCGATGGCAGGCTTCCCGCTAACGTCGGACGTCCTCAAGCAGATGCGCGCGTTCTGGTTCTAAGGCAGCAGACGGGGGTGCGAGGGTCTGAGGGGTCTCGCGGTTGTGCCCAGACGAGATCGTCACGTAGTCTGACGCGAAGGAGTAGTACGGACGCTCACCATCCGCCAGCTTTCCCATCCGTCCCGTGCAAGGGCGTTGGCGGGGGAACGAGGGCGGACCAGTTTCTCTTGGCGGATCCTCCCTCGCGCAGCCGAAGTGAGCGGACTTGGTACTCGCCATTCACCAATGGATTCTTTCGCTGACGATCTAGTTTCGAGGACCCTGCAGCGTCACTGTGGCCAATGGTGCACCGTGGAGCTGATGGATGGCCGTGAAGTCCGAGTATTCGATGTCGCTTGGGGCCGCGATGAGGGCGCCCCATGCGATCATTTCACTACGAATATCTCTCCCGGTCGCTCCAGTGAGTCCGGCATCGACTTCTTCCTGGCGTCCGACGTACAGCGGGTCTGCGACGCGGAGTCGGGGCACATCCTGTTCGATCGTGCGACCGCGACACGCCATCCTCATCAGGTCCCTGCGGGCGACTCTGCTGAATCGGTCGCCCCCACCACGGTATCCGTCGTTTTCGACGGTGAGTTCGCCGAGCGCATCGCCGAATTGACCGGCAGCGCGATCTGGATCGATGACTCTGCAACCAACCGGCGTGTGATTGAGGAGATGAGGCGGGTGGATCCCAGCTTCACCGTGACGACGTTCCGTACGGAGCCGCCCAGCGCTCGTGAGTTCGTCGACTTGCTTGGCGCGATCGACCTGCACCACGGCGCGTACTCGCAGGACCCGATTTATGATCGTCTGGTAGTATACGGCGTGCACCCGAATCAGGAGGTCCGGGCCGCGTTGCAAGTGTACGGGTTCAGCGTGACCGAGCTGACATCTGATGGCTTCATCGCTCAACGGGTCGCGGCCTAACAACGTGCTGCACTTGGCGCACCTGTGCGGGCTAGCCGCCCCGCCCGGGGCATGGTAGAATGGAAGGGGCAGCCCCGGGCGGGGCGGCTCTGTTTACCCGGTGCGCAAGTGAGCACGGGACGTTAGGCGTCCACCGCGGAGAGACGAGGCGTGGTGTCGTTCGTAGTACCGGCCCACAACGAGGAGGCGCTTCTTCCTCGTACGCTGCACGCCATCAGGGCCGCGACGGCGCACTTGGGTGCAGCCGTTCCTCCTGTTGAAGGCCCCGCCAGACGGCGTGGGTCGTTAGGCGACACGAGACCCATGACATACACGGTCGATCCGATCGCTTTCGTCCACGCCACTCGTACGGCTCCAGAAGACAACCTCTGGGGCGGTGCACCGCCGCTCACGCTGGACGCGTCGACATGGCGATGTGCGCCCTAGGGCTCATTCCGCTCGACGAGCTTCCGGGTTAGAGTCGCGACGCTTGGCAAACCCCCGGACGTCAGCGCGATGTCCTCCGCGTGACTGGCGCGTCCCATCGACCAGGGCCAGAACATGGGCAAACGTATGAAACGCGAGCGCAGGCGGGCGTTGCCTGGACGAGCGCACGCGCCACCCAAGGAGCCTGAATGAGCCATACGATACGCATCGCTGCTGTTCAGGCATGCCCGGTGTACCTGGATCGAGAGGCAACGATCGACAAGGCCTGCCGCCTCATTGCCGAGGTCGGCGCCGCTGGTGGCGAGCTGGCCGTG
>JAEUJK010000846.1 GCA_016794735.1 Gemmatimonadota bacterium
TCCGGCCCCGTGGTCACCCGGAGCATCCCGCGTGGCAGGACGGTGGCGTCGGTCCCCGGGCCAAGGACCCGTTGCGCCCCTGCCAGGAGTGGCGTGGCGAGGAAGGCGACGAGCGCGAGTCGGGTGGCGGCAGGAAAGCTCATGCGGGCGCGAAAGATACACCGCTGGAGAGGGCCGGTCGTACGACCCCACCCCCGGGGGCCGGTTCCGCGATCCGCCGCGTCCGCGATGCGCTAACTTGCCTGTTCACCAAGCCAGCCCCACGAGTTCGTGCAGCCGCTCCCTGTTCCATCCATTCCGTGGCAGATCACCGGCAATCACTGGATTGCCCTGCCGTGCATCCACCCTGCGGACGGGTCCGTGCACGCGATCGGGGTGATCCATCGCGCGGCCCGCGCCGCGGTCGAGTTCGCCGGGGGAGCGGAATTCTCCGAGGGCACGGCCCCCGCGCTTGCCCGTCCGTTCCTGGCCATCGACGGCCAGGCGGTCGACTGGACCCAGGCGGGGCTCGTGTGGGAACGCGCCTATGGCTGGCTGCCCACGTTCACGGCCACCATCGGTGACGTCGTGGTTCGGGCGACGATCTTCGCGCCATACGGTCGCGACGCCGACACCGCGGGTGCGGTGTACGCGCTCGCGTTCGAAAACCGTTCGGCCACCGCCCGCCGCCTGACGGTCGGGCTCGATGGGACCCTCGGACATCGCCAGCTGCGGGTGCGCGTGCCGCGGCCCTTCCCGGATTCGCACTCGGTCCGCCGCGGGACGACCGACGCCGTGGTGTTGTCCGGTTCCGCGGTTCCCGGGCTCGTCGCCCTCGCCATCGGCGCGGACGGCACCTCCACGGTGAATGCGACCGACAACACGTTCAGCATCCGTCGCGAAGTTCGCCTTCCCCCGCGTGGTCACGCCGATTCGGCGTTCTTCCTTGCCGTGGGGCCGGAAGGGGACGGCGCCGAGGCCACCGTGGCGGTGATGCGCCGGCGTGGCTGGCGGTACCTGCTGGCGGCCACGCGCGACGCCTTGCGTTCGCTGGAACAAACGACGGGCAGCGAAGCGATCGATGCCCTGATCAACCGCAACCTGCTCTTCGCGTACTTCTATGGCGTGGGGCGGGCGCTCGACGACGCCCACTTCTACTTGATGCGCACACGCGTGCCGTGGCACTCGCGTGGGGTGACGGTGCGCGAGTGGGAAGCGCTCATGTGGACGTTGCCGGCGATCCAGCTGGCCGACGCGCCGCTCGCGCGCGAACTCCTGCTGCGCGCGTGCGAGTTGCACGGCTACTCGCCGGGGCAGGGGGTGCGTTACCTCGATGGGACACTCTTCGAGCCGGGATTCTCGCTCGAGGGGGCCGGTGCCTACGCCATCGCCATCGAGCGCTACATCCGCGAGACGAATGACGAGCAGGTGGTCGAGGAACCCGTCATTGCCGACACGCTGTACGGCGCCTTCGACGACATGCGCGCGCGACGCCGCGAGGACGTGGCACTGTTCTCGACCGAGGTGTCACCCGCGGGACGTCCCACGCCGTTTGCCTACACGTTGCACGGCAACGCGGTGGCGGCCATGGCCATGGATGTCTTCCGGCGGACGCTCGACGAAGAGACCGCCGCCCACGTCGATGATCCCGAGGCCGTGCGTGCGGCGTGCGCACAGCACTTCACGCGTGACCGGGACGGCAAGGCGATCCTCATGTCGGCCGTGAACCTCGCCGGGGAAGCGGTGGCCGACGACGATCCGTCGGCGTCCGTGGTCTGGTTGCCGATGTACGACGCGGCGGATCGTTCGGATCCGGTCTACCGTCGCACTGTGCGTTCTCTCGAGCTCGAACCGCACGTTCTCGTGCGGCAGGTGGCCCACCTCCTTGGCCCGGAAGCGAACGAGGTGCTCGCCTGGTTCCGGCAGGCGCCGCTGCACAGCGGGCTCGCGACGGAATTCGTCGATGCCAAGGGGCGTGGCGTGGAGAACGGTGGCGACGCGTCGCTGGCGGGGCTGCTGGCCTACATGCTCTGGCTGTCGGTCCACGTGCTCGGCGTGCGTCCGTGAGTGCGGGCGCGGCGGCGGACCTCTTTCGCCGCGCGCATGGCCGTGACCCTGGGGTCGTGGCGTCGGCTCCCGGCCGCGTGAACCTCATCGGGGAGCACACCGACTACAACGGCGGCGAAGTGCTCCCCATCGCCATCGACCGACGCACGTGGGTGGCGCTCGGACAAACGACGGGCAGCGTGTGCTCTGCGGTGTCTCGCGACGCCGACGGCGCCGGCACCTTCTCCCTCGATGACACGGCGCCGTCCGGCCAGTGGTGGGACTACCTGCACGG
>JAEUJK010000850.1 GCA_016794735.1 Gemmatimonadota bacterium
TGGGGGACCTGTTCGAGGCCGTGCGGTCGAGCAACGCGAACGCGGGTGGGGCGTACATCGAGCGCAGCGGGGAACAGTACCTCGTGCGCGGCGAGGGGTTGCTCACCTCACTCGAGGACATCGGCAACGTCGTGGTATCGACCGACCGCGATGGCACGCCGATCTACGTGCGACAACTGGCCGATGTGCGCTACGCCCCCCAGGTGCGGCAGGGAGCCGTCACCCGCGATGGAAAGGGTGAAGTCGTCACCGGCATCACGATGATGCTGTTGGGGGCCAACGCGCGTGCCGTCGTGACCGACGTCAAGGCAGCCGTGGAGGCCATGACGCCAGATCTGACACGGCTCGGTGTCTCCATCGAGCCGTTTTATGATCGCACGGAACTGGTCGACAAGACCGTGGCGACCGTCACGCGCAGCCTGATCGAGGGTGGAATCCTCGTCATCGTCATCCTGTTCCTCATGCTTCGCAACTTGCGCGCCGGGCTCGTCGTGGCCGCTGCCATCCCCCTTTCCATGCTTGGTGCGTTCATCGGCATGCGCGCGTTGGGGGTATCCGGCAACCTCATGTCGCTCGGCGCCATCGACTTCGGCCTGATCGTCGACGGGGCAGTCATCGTGGTGGAAAACGCCATGCGACTCATCGCGGTACGTGGACATGCGCTCGGGCGGGCACTCACGCGGGACGAACGATCCGACGCCGTGCTCACCGGTAGCCGCGAGGTCCTGCGGTCCACGGCCTTCGGCGTCAGCATCATTGCGATCGTGTACCTGCCGATCCTGACCCTCACCGACATCGAGGGCAAGATGTTCCGCCCCATGGCGACCACCGTGCTCCTGGCCCTTGCGACCTCGCTGGTCCTGGCACTCACCCTGGTTCCGGTGCTCGCGGCCCTGTTTCTCCCGGCGCACGTGTCAGAGGAGGAAAGCAGTATCGTCCGGCGCGCCCGGGCCTGGTACGAGCCGTGGCTGAATCGTGCGCTGTCACGACCACGCACGGCCCTTGGGTCTGCCGCTGCACTGTTCGCCGGGAGCCTGACCATCGCCCCCTTTCTTGGCGCGGAGTTCATTCCACGCCTCGATGAGGGTTCCCTCGCCGTGCAGGCGTGGCGACTTCCCAGCGTATCGCTGGAGGAGTCCCTCCGCCAAACCACCCGCATCGAGCAGGTTCTGGGGCGATTTCCAGAGGTGACTGCAGTCGTCTCCAAGACCGGTCGGCCGGAGATCGCCACGGATCCCATGGGCGTGGACATGTCGGACATCCTGGTGATGCTGAAGCCGGAGTCGGAGTGGACGACGGCCGCCACCCGCGAGGGGTTGATCGCGGCGATGGACTCAGCGCTCAGCACGTCGATCAGCGGGACCATCCTCTCGTATTCGCAGCCCATTGAGCTGCGCGTGAGCGAACTCATATCCGGCGTACGGTCAGACGTAGCCCTCAAGGTCTACGGCGACGACCTCATTGAGCTCAAGTCGATCGCCGATGCCGCCGTCGCTGCCCTCTCACAGATCCCGGGGGCCGCCGACGTGAAAGCCGAACAGACCGCCGGACTTCCGCTCCTTCGTGTCATCCTCGATCGCTCTGCCATGGCGCGGTACGGAGTCCGCGGAGGCGACGCGCTCGACGTCGTGAGCACGATCGGGGGCCGGGCGGCCGGGGTGATTCTGGAGGGGGCGCGTCGCTTCGACGTCCAGGTACGCTTTGCCGAGGCATCCCGAACCGACCCCGGCTTGATCGGAGACCTGCGGGTGCGGACGACGTTCGGCGGCTCTGTGCCGTTGTCGCAAATTGCGACCGTTCGCCTGGATGACGGTCCAGCGCAAATCAGTCATGAAAACGCCAGACGCCGGATCACCGTCGAAATGAACGTTCGGGGTCGCGACATCGCCTCGTTTGTCGCCGATGCGCAGCGTCAACTCGTATCGGCGAACGTCGTACCGGCCGGCTACTTCGTGGAGTGGGGTGGCCAGTTCGAGAACCTCAAGGCCGCCTCGCGCACCCT
>JAEUJK010000714.1 GCA_016794735.1 Gemmatimonadota bacterium
TGCTGCGCGAGATCGCCGAACTCCGGCGGACACCCATTCCCGGCCGATGAGCGAGATCGCTGCCGCGTACTCGGCGTGGTCGCCGGGATACGATGGGGATGAGAACCGGACCCGCGACCTGGACGCGTCGCAAATGCGCCATTGGCTGGCCGGGCGGACCTTCGACACCGCGGTGGAGGCCGGGTGCGGGACCGGCAAGAACACCGTGGTCCTCGCCGAGGTGGCGCGGCAGGTCCACGCGCTGGACTTCTCACCGGGGATGCTGGCCGTCGCGCGCCAGAAGGTGACGTCGCCCCACGTCCAGTTCGTGGAGGCGGACCTGCTGGCAACGTGGCCCGTGGCCGACGCCAGCGCCTCGCTCGTCACGTTCAACCTGGTGCTGGAGCATGTCGAGGCGCTCGACGTCGTGCTGCGCGAGGCGGCGCGCGTACTCGCGCGGGGGGCGACGCTGCGCATCAGCGAGCTGCATCCGTTCCGGCAATACCGGGGGACACAGGCGCGCTTTGACGGCGTCAATGGGGCCGTGACCCGCATCCCGGCGTTCGTGCACCATGTGTCAGACTACACGGATGCAGCAGCCGCGGCCGGCTTCACCCTGCGCCACCTCGGCGAGTGGTGGCATGCGACGGACGAGGGGGAACCGCCTCGTCTCCTCGTGCTCGAGTTCCAGCGCACCTGACGCCAGCAGGGCCGCGCGCGCAGCCACGGCTGCGCCAAGCGGGAACTTCCATCGCCTGCGCGCCGCCGTCTGCCCTCTGCCGTCTGCCGTCTGCCGTCCGCCCTCCGCCGCCTAGAAGATCGACAGGTTGATGAACTTCTTCGGGTTCGTCTTGAACTCGGCCGTCAGGGAATCGACGCGGATCAGGACGCGTCGCAGGTCTTCGTACAGCCCCGGGTCGTTGAGCAACTTCGCGGCGGTGCCGTCACCAGACTGGACCTTGAGCAGCAGCGCGTTCACGCGGTCGGTCGTCGTCTTGAGTTCGGTGGTGGCGTTGGAGAGGTTGGTCGCCGTGGCGCGAAGGGCACGCACGGTGGAATCCACCTGCTGCGAGTCGATGGCCGCGGTCTTCTGGCGCACCGCGACCATCGTCGCTTGAAGTTCGCGCGACTGCAGCGCCGCGATCTGGCTCATCTGCGCCACGAGGCCGTTGAGCGCCACGATCGTGCGTCGCATCTCACGCATCCCGCCGGAGTCGACGAACTGTTCACTCGCGCCACGCAGCAGCTTGTTCACGCCCTGCGTGATCGTGTCGGCGCTGGCGGCCAGCTTGGCGATCCCGGCCTGCGGAACGCCCACGGGGATCGTGTCGCCGGGCGCGTAGTACTCGGTGGTCGGCGTGTCCGGCACGAGCCCGATCGCTACGTCACCAAAGAACCCGTTGGGGAGGATCGTGGCGGTCGTCCCCTTGGGCACCTTGTATTGCTCCTCGAGGCGATAGGTCACGAGCAGCGTGCCATTCGGCTCGAAGGTGATTTCGTCGACAAAGCCGACCGTCGCGCCGCTGAGCCACACCGGCTGTCCCTGCTTGAGCCCCTGGCCCCAGGCGAAGCGCGTGTACAGCGGGTAACCCTGCGCGAGGCCCCCGCGGGCCAGCCAGAGGGCGCCCAGCACGGCGACCACCAGCGCGGCCGTGGTGAACATGCCCACGAGAACTTCGTCGCGTCGTTTCATCCCTGGAGTTGCGGAGCGAGGAGTGAAGCCGTAACGGCATCGAGCACGAGGATGGCCACGGAGGTCACGACCACCGCCTTCGCGGTCGACCGGCCGACGCCCTCGGCGCCGACATCCGTCACATATCCCTCGTACGAACAGAGCAGCGCGATCGCGCCGCCGAACATGGTGGCCTTGAGCAGCGAGTACACCAGCTGGAACGGGGCATACGCGAGGCGCAGCCCCTCGGAGAACTGGGCGAGGGTGACGTCCGTCGCGTAGACCGAGGTGAGGAACGCCGTGCCAATGCCCACCGCGTTCGCGAAGATCACGAGCAGCGGCAACATCAGGATCCCGGCCAGCACACGCGGCACGACCAGGTAGGCAATCGGGTTGTAGGCCAGCGTTTCCAGCGCGTCGATCTGCTCGGTCACGCGCATGGTGCCGATCTCGGCGGTCATGCGCGCGCCCACGCGGCCGGTGAGGACCAGGCCCGTGAGGAGCGGCCCGAGTTCCAGCACGATCATCTGGCGCGAGATCAGGCCGACGACCGAGAGGACCACCCCGGGGAAGAGCTGGTAGCGGGTCTGCAGCGCGATGACCGAACCGATGAACGCCGCGACGATGGCCGTGAGTGGCAGCGAGCCAACGCCGATGGCGTACATCTGGCGCGCGGTCAGCGGCAGGTAGGTGCGCCAGTCGAGGGCGAGGGCGCGCAGCGTCTCGCCGATGAAGTACACCCGGGCGCCGATACCCCCGAAGATGCCGGAGCCGATGATCGCCATCCGCCGCATCACGAGGAAACCGCCGCGCGCCATGGCCGGCATCTCCTCGGTATGCCGGTGCGACCCGTACATCGGGGCGCTCACGTGCGCACCCGCACGAACATGAGGAGGCCGAGGACCCCGAACACGATGTTCGGTACCCAGGCGGCCATCTCGGGGCTGAGGCCACCCTGCCCGCCGACGGCGCGGGTGAGCTGGATCATGATGAGGAAGACGATGGTGGTGCCGAGCGAGATGCCAATCCCATACGCGGCACCGCCACGCTGGTTGGACGTCGCGAGGGGCATGCCGAAAAATGCAATGATGAAGCAGGCGATGGGGACGGCAATCTTGAGCGCCCGGTCGACCCGCAGCTTGTTCACGTCGCTCCCCGAACGCTCCAGCGCCGCGATGAAGCGACCCAGGTCGTCGTATCCCATGTCCGCCGGCGCCTTGGGCGACGCCATCAGGTCACGCGGGCTTTCCCCCATGGTGCGATCGCGCAGCGAGTCGAAGACAAACGCCACGTTGCGCCCACGGTCGGGCACGACGTGCAGCGATCCCTCGCGAATGGTCCAGCCGGTGTCCTTCCCGAACCGCGCATTGCGGGCCGACACGATCCACGTCGGGTAGGTCGGGTCGCCCTCACGGCCCTTGCGCTCGACCTCCACCCCTTCGAGGTAGCCGCGCTCGACGTTCAGCAGCGTGGCCCGGTAAACGCGCCCACGTTCCGCGGCAAAGGCGAAGTTGTAGCGCTCGTTCCCCGTGGTGTACCGCGACTCCTGCAGGATCTCGGAGCGACGCTTGTTGGCCGCCGGCACGTATTCGGAGAGGAGCAACGCCCCGCCCGACGCGAGCGCCGACCCGATCACGATGGGGAACACGAGCCGGTGGAAGGAGAGGCCGCTCGCCTTGGCCGCGGTGATCTCCGAATGCCGCGTCAGTGCCCCAATGGAGAAGACGGTGGCGAACAAGACGGCTGCTGGCATGACCAGTAGCATCGACTCGGGGAACCAGTAGACGTAGCTCAACGCAATGTCCTGGCGGGACAGGCTGCGTTGCAGGTACTTGTCGAGGTTGTCGGTGAGGTCGAAGATCGTGATGATCAGCGGGAAGCCGAGGGCGGTCCCGAAGAAGATCTTGCTCCACTCACGAAGGACGTACCGGTCGAGGGGGCGCAGGAGCCATCGAAACATCAGGCGCGCCCCCGGCGACGGGGCCACAGGGCGCGCAGCTTCTCCAGCCAGGCGCCCGTGTCGCCGCCCCGTGCCGCCCCGCCATCGCGCTCCATGCGGGCGAGCAGGTACAACCCGACCAGCGTGAAGATGATGTTGGCGGCCCACATCGCGAGCGAGGGGCGCAGCTTGTCGCGATCGGCCAGCGATTCACCGGCGATGAGGCCGACGTAGTAGAGGGCGAACACCACGAGGCTCACGCCAATCACGAGCCCCACGCCGCCGCGCGGGAAGCGCAGCGCGAGTGGTGCCCCCAGCAAGACGAACACGATACACGCAAAGGAGATCGCGAACTTCTTGTGGATCTCCACGGCAAACTGGTTGATGCTGCTGCGCTGGCGGATCATCTCGCTGCGGGCGGCTTCCATTTCCACCGCCACGGGCACCGTGCTCGCGAAGCCGGCGGAGGGCGGCAGCGTTTGCGGAGCCAGCGGATCCGGCGGGGTCGCCCCGGCCGCCGCGCTGTCCGGGGTGGGAACGGCGACGGCCCCCGGCACGGGGACGGCGCCTGGGGCTCCGGGCGCGGGCGGCGTGGCCCCGGGGGTCACGGTCCCTGCTGCAGGGAGTTTGGTCGTGTCGGTCAGTGCCCGCGCCAGCGAGTCGGCGCGGCGCACGCTGTCTGCGCGCGCCTTGGTGGTGTCCCGCTTCACCGTGTCCTGCCGGGCCACGGGGGACGCGAGCGCCAGGGCGGGAAGCAGCGCGCTCGCGACCTGCTTCATGCGTTGGCGGATCCACGGCACGGCGAGTGTGTCCACGAAGCCGACGCCATCGCAGTAAGCGCGGCCGAGCGAGGCGACGCGTGCGCGCCCGATCGCGCCGGTGTCGGCGAGGGCGGCGGTGGCGGTCACGGTCACATCGACCGAGACACTCTTGCTCTGCTTGGCGACCTTCGCGGCGCGATCGTAGCGTTCGCGCGCGCGGAAGAAGTCGCGTTCGGCGCGCGCGACCTCGCCCTGCAGCTCACACACCGTCATCTCGCGATCGCTCTTGTAGGTGTCCGAGGAATCGCGTTCGAAGGCGTTGGCCACCCCCTTCACCCGGATCAGGTCCTCGCCGAAGTAGAGCCGCTGGAACTTCTGCGGCTCTTCCTTGGGGACTTCCTGCATGAAGCCGTTCCAGAGCGTGAGCTTGAGGTCGGATCCGTTGTCGGCGAAGGCCATCACGCCACTGTCGGCGTAGATGGTGCGGCGGCGCAGCTGGTCGCTGAGGTCGTAGATCGTGACCTCGCGCATCAGGTTCGTCGATTGGTCGAGGTGCGTGGTGCGCAGGAAGAACAACCCCGGGGACACCTCGTTGATGATCTGTTCCCGGATGGCGAAGGACGGCTTCTTGCGGGCGATATCACCCTGGAGGGCGCGCAGGCGATGGTTGGTGGCCGGCAGCAGGCGATCGTTGAAGGCGATCATCGCCATCGTGAACACGACGCCCCAGGCCAGCACCGGCATGAGGATGCGGCGCATCGAGATGCCGTTGGCCTTCATGGCCGTGATCTCGTTTTCGGCCGCCAGGCGGGAAAAGGCGTACAGCACCGCCACCAGGACCGCCATGGGCAGGGTCATGGCGATGGTGAAGGGCAGCGACAGCACGAAAAACTCGAGGATGACCTGCCAGGACAGGCCCTTCCCGACGAGGTTCCCGAGCTGCTTCGCGATGTAGTTGAGCAGCATGAGGGAGGTGAGCGCCGACAGGGCGAACACCAGGGGGCCCACATGCTCTCGGAGGACGTACTTGTGGATTATCTTCACGCGCCTTTTTCGTACCCTGCGATGGGTGGGGGCTCCCCCATGAAGTGTCCTAGCGTCACAGGGTCCATCCAGTCGCCAACAATATAGAGTCCTGCCGCCGGAGCCTCCCACGACGGACCGCCGCTCCTACCCCGGAACCCCCCGATGGGTGCGATCGCCCCGACTCCCTCTCCTGGGGGTCCTGGTGGCGTTGTGCACGCATGGGGCCGGGGCCCAGTCGTCGCGGCGGGACTCGGCGCGGGTGGCCTCTCCGGCGGATTCCACGCGGCCACGGAGCGCCGTGGACTCCCTGGCCCAGCGGCTGCGTGACCGGCTGGCCGGCACGGACCTCAACATCGAGTTCCGTACCCGGCTCGAGGCCAAGGCCCAGCAGACGCGCAATGAACGTTGCGCCACGAGCGTCCTGTTCCGGGCCGGGTTCACCTGCCGGGCGCCGTTCACCCCCGGGATCGACGCGCAGTTCAGCCTCAAGTCCACCGGGGGGCTGTCGGATCGCGCGCGCCTCGACGTGGACTACGACTCCCAACGTGAGTTCGACGGATCCAACGCGATCCTCCTCGCGTGGCAGGGGCGCCCGAACGCGATGTTGCGGCGGGTCGAGGTGGGGAACGTCACCTTCACGCCCCCGGCCTCGCGCTTCCTGACCTCGGGGATTCCCAGCGGGAACGTGGGGATCCAGACCGAGGCGCGGTTCGGCCCGCTCTCGGTCACCGCGATCGCGGCGCAACAGAAGGGGAATGTCACGCGGGACCAGGTCTTCCACGTGGGGGCGGGGACCGTACGGACGGAGCAGCGCGAGATCGAGGACTACCAGGTGGAGCCGCGGCGCTTCTTCCTCACGGTGGACCCGGCCGTGCTGGGGACCGCGTACCCCAACCTCGACCTGATCGATGGCCCCGCGATGCTGCGACTGGCGGCGTCGCTCCCCGACACGCTGCGCCCGGCCCGAGTGGCCGTGTATCGCCTCATCCTCGGGGGCCAGCCGCCCAACCCCAACGGGCCTCGCTTCCGCTTGTTAGGCGACCCGCTCTCGCGCGCCGGCCAGGTGTACGAGTTGCTGCGGGAGAACATCGACTACTACCTGGACCCGTCGCAGCTGTGGCTCGCCCTCGTCCGTCCGCTCGCGCTCAACAACGAGCGCCTGGTGGTCGCATACTCCTTCCGCGTGGCGGGCCGCGACACGGTGATTGCCCACCTCGGGGGCACCCCGGACCTGGAGTTCGTCCCCGGGCGCGACCAGTCGGCGCACCTGTTGTGGGATCCGCAGGTGACACCGTCCTCCCCCGCGTTCTCGCGCGAGATCCGGTCGATCTACCGTCTGGGTGGCGACGACCTCCGTCGCTCGACGGTGCAGCTGCGCATCGTCGCCGGGACCAGCGCGGAGCAGGAGAAGCCGGCCGGCGGGAGTTCCTCCACCTACCTGCAGTTCTTCGGGCTCGCGCAGGTGAACAACCCGTCCGCGTTCGACGCGGAGAATCGCCTCTGGCCCCGGCCGAACGACCCGAACTTCCTCGTCGCCGCGACGCCGGGAAGCCGGTTGTTCCGCGACCAGTTCGTGGTGTTCCCGTCGCTGCAGCCGTTCGGGCGGCGCGGGCTGGCCCGGCCGGCGGAGGTCGTGCCTAACGACACGATCTACCGGACGCCGAGCGAGTACCTCTACTCGGCGCAGCACCCGCAGTCGTTCTACCGGATCATTGCGCAGTACGACGTGAGCGGCGGGTCGTCGGGGACCATTGCCCTGAACGCGGTGCAGATCCGCCCGGGGAGCGAGCGCATCTCCATGGAAGGGCGTCCGCTGGTGAAGGGCGTCGACTACGAGATCGACTACGAACTGGGGCGGGTGTCGCTGCTGCGCCCGGACACCCTCTCGCGGCAGGTGCGTCGCGTCGTCGTGCGATACGAGGAGAACCCGCTGTTCGCGACGGTGCCCACCTCGATCCTGGGGGTCTCGTCCACCTGGAACTTCACCGCGGGCCAGCTCTCGTTCACCACGATCTCGCAGTCGCAGCGCACAACCTTCAACCGGCCACCGCTCGGCTTCGAGCCCCAGGCCACGATCGTCTCCGGGTTGTCCGGGCGCGCGGGCTGGTCGCTGCCATGGCTCGCGCGCTGGTTTGCCCGCGGCCATTCCGACTCGACCGGGGCGCCGCCGCCGGTCCGCCTGGACGTCACCGCCGAAGTCGCGATGTCCAAGCCGCGCCAGCGCGGATCGCAGCAGGCCTACATCGAGAGCTTCGAGGGTGAGGGCGGGACCTCGGTGAACCTCTCCGACGCCCAGTGGCAGCTGTCGTCGCAACCCTCGTTAGGCCGGGTGCTGCGGGCGCGGCTCGGTGCGGCCACGCTGGACACGGCGCGCGCCACCACCCTCGCGTTCCAGAACGCGGGGGTGGGCGCCGATGGACGCCCGGTGCAGTTCACCATTCGCGACATCGATCCCCAGGCGGCCCTGGCCGGCACCGGGGTGACCGCCAACGAGGCGCTCCTCTGGCTCACGCTGTACCCGATTGCGGTGGGTGGTCGATACGACCGCGGCCGTGGAACCTACCAATGGCAAACCGGCGTGCGGCGGCCGGGGCGACGCTGGCGCTCGATCCGGACGACCTTCGGCATCGCCGGGAGCGGGATCGACCTGTCGCGCGCCGAGCAGGTCGAGTTCTGGACCCTGGTGGAGACGAACCCCGCGCGGCGGGCGCGCAATCCCACCCTCGTGCTCGACTTCGGCGACGTCTCCGAGAATGCGGTGGCCTTCACGCCGGATACCCTCGTCGTGCGCGGCGCGGATTCCACCTTCACCGGTCGGCACATCGAGGGGTGGAACGTCCTCGACAGCGAACGTGACCCGTTCTCGCGCGCCTTCAATGCCGACGCGAACGACCTGGGGTTGGCTGGCGACGTGGCGAGCCTGCTGCATGTCGTTGGGGGGAGGTCGCCACTCGCGACCCGCGTGCCGCTCTGCGCCCTGCGCTCCACGCGCGAGCGTGTCCTTGGCGACGCCCAGGCCAACTGCACCGTGCGCAACGGGCGCCTCGACGAGGAAGACATCGACCAGGACAACGCCCTCAACTTCCTCAGCGGGGATCGGGAGCAGGAGCGCGTGCGTCGTTTCATCGTCACCCTCGCGGACTCGACCACGTACAGCCGCGTGGGGGCGTGTGGCGTGGTGGTGCGCGACGTCAACGGGGCCGTCCCGCCGGATGCGCGACTCTGCTGGGTGCAGGTCCGCCTGCCGTTCGGCCTGCCCGACGACTCCACTGCCGGTGGACCGGCGCTCCGCCGCGTGCGGGCGCTGCGGGTGACGATGGTCTCGGGCGCTGGCCTGGGCGATGCCCAGTTCTCGATGCTCCCGTTAGGCAGGCTGCGGGTGGTCGGGGCGCCGTGGCAAAAGCGGGCCGAGCGGGCGATCCGCGGTGCGGCAGGGTCCGAGGCGACCCTCGCGGGTGACGTCATCGCGACGACGATCGGGACCCAGGACCGGGACTCGACGCGCGGCATCTTCTATGAATCACCGCCCGGCGTCACGGACCAGCCCGAGGATGCCTCGGGGGTGTTTGGCGGGCAGCAGCTGCAGGTCAACGAACGCTCGCTGCGCCTCCTGGCGACGGGGCTCGAGGTGGGTGACCGCGCGGAGGCGTTCTATCGCTTTCCCGAGGGGCAGCGGAGCCTGATGGGATATCGCGAGCTGCGCTTCTGGGCGCGGGGGCGCGGGAACGGCTGGGGGGGTGGGCCCACCGGGCGCTCCGACCTGCAGGTCTTCATCAAGCTCGGACGCGACGCGGACAACTTCTACCTGTTTCGCACCGGCGCCGAGGCGGGCACGACACGCGCGGCGTGGGAACCTGAGGTGCGCGTCAACTTCAACGCGTTCTATACGCTGCGCGCGCGCGTCACGACGAACTTCCTCAAGGGCGACACCACGTGGGTGGGGTGCCACGGGATCGACTCGCTGCTGATTGCACGGAGCACCCTGCCGACAGGCTTCCGGGCGCGTCGCTACGCGGCGTGCGACGGCGGGCACATGGTCTACACCGTGGATCCGGTCGTGACCGCCCCGAACCTCGCGGCGATCCAGGAGCTGGCCGTCGGGGTGATCCGCGTGGGGCAGGGCGCGGCGGGGAGCACGCTCCTCCCGGGCGACACCGCGGAGGTGTGGATCGATGACATCCGGCTCGCGTCGCTCGTGGACGATGCCGGGTATGCCGGCGAGGTCGCCGCCACGCTCACGGCGGGGGAACACGGCGCCCTGAGGTTCGCGGCGCGACGACGGGACCCAAACTTCCGGCAGCTGGGGGACGCGCCATCGTTCCTCACCAACGACGACCTCGAGATGTCGGCGACCTGGCGACTGGACCGGCTGCTCCCTGCTGCGGCCGGCTTGTCGATCCCGCTGACGGTCATGCACCGGGCATCCGGTGCGGACCCGACCTTCCTCACGCGATCAGACGTGCGAGGGGTTGCCGTCGACCAGCTGCGGACCCCGCGCTCGCGCCAGACGACGGTCGGGATCAATGTGCGCCGCACCCGCAGCGAGGGACCGTGGTATCTCGCCCTGCTGAATCGCGCGGTGATCGACGGGACGGGCAACCTGCTGGGGAGTCGCTCCGAGTTCCAGGACGCGAGCGTGCGTGACCTGAACGTCGGGGTGGATGTCTCGAGCGCCGGCTTCCTGGCCGATCCGGTCTCGAGTGGTCCGCCAATGTGGTGGAAGCCGAGCCTTGTGCGCGTATCCACCGCGATGGTCACCTCGGACGACCGGCGGGCCTCGTTCCTCAAGCCGTCTGGGGCGGACGACGACCCGCGCACCGAGGCGCGCGGTGAACAACGCCTGCTGCGGTCGACCACGGGACTCGAGTGGCGATTCCTCCCCGGTGTGTCGGCGCGTTGGGACGCCTCGACCGTGAACGACCTGCGCATTTACCAGGGCGGGTCGCCGAGTGCGACGGCCGCGCGCCGCGAGCGTGGCGGCCTCCTCGGCCTCGACCTGGGGCTCGAGCGCGAACGCTCCATGACCACGAGCCTGAGCATCGCGCCGGCGTGGCGGGCCTGGGTCCGCCCGCGAGCGTCGTTAGGCAGCACCTATGGGATGGTGCGCGACCCGAACAACCGGTCGGTCATCCTGGATTCCACCATTGCCGAGCAACCGGTGCCCTCGCTGGCTCGGCGTACCGGCAATACGCAGTTCCTCACCGTGGCCACCACAGTCGACCCGGGGGCCGCAGCCCTCGCCTACTGGGGCGAGGACAGTCGATGGACCCGGCTCGTGCGCATGCTGCAGCCGGCCGACATCAGCGTCACGCGCAACCAACTCGCGGCCTACGATGGAATCCCGCTGGCGCCGAGTCCCGCGTTCCAGTTCGGCATCGGCGGGATCGAGTCCTTCCGGCGCATCGGCGGGATCTTCGCGGCGAACGCGGGCGCCAGCACCGACGCGGTGGTGACTGGCGCGGTCGCGTTGCCTGGTGGACTGAGCCTGACGCACCGCGCGCAACGCACGGCGTCGCGCCACTGGAACCGACGCAGCGCCGACCGGGCCACCCCCATCGACGGTGAACTGCGCGTGTTGCCCGACCTCGCCCTGCGATGGACGGGTGCCCCGCGTCCGTTGCAGGGGATCTTCAAGTCATTGGGTTTCTCCGCACGTGCGTTGGTGAGCACGCAGCGCTGGAGCATGCCCCGTGACGAGGGATCGCTGCCGGAGATTCGCGCGGCGGAACAACAGAGCCTGCCGTTGAGCGCCACGGCCGTGACCACGTGGGGAGACCTGGCCTTCTCGGGCACATGGGCGTTGTCGCGGCGTGTTGACTCATTGCCGGGTTCCTCCACGCGCGGCCGCGCCTCGGACCTGGTGGCCGACGTGAGCCGCTCCATTGGACTCCCCCGGCGATGGGGGGTGGCGGCGCCGCTGCGCGCGCGGGCCTCCTACCAGGAAACGCTGGCGGAAAGCGAGGTGAGCAACGTCGCCGTCTTCGGGCAGCGCAGCCGCCTCACGGACAACGGGCGCCGCACCTTCAACCTCAACCTGGATACGGACGTCTCCGAGACGACGACCTTCTCCTTCCAGGCGGCGCGCGTCTTGACCTTCGACCGCAACCTCGACCGGCGTGTCTCCCAGACGCTGATCAGCGCGGTCTTCCAGATGCAGTTCTTCGCCGGGGGCGGCAGCGCGGCTCGTTAGGTCGCGGCGGGGTCCGCCGTGTGGCTGAGCGTGAACGAGAAGGTTGCCCCCCGGCCGGGGGCGGCATCGGCCCAGATGCGGCCGCCGTGGGCGGCGATGATCCGCTGCACCGTGGCCAGCCCAATCCCCACCCCCTCGAACTCCTCCGCCTTGTGCAGGCGTTCAAAGGGGGAAAACAGGCGCGTGGCAAACCGCGGGTCGAACCCCACCCCGTTGTCGCGCACCCAGGTCACGGTCACGTCGGCCTCGCGATGCTGGCCCACCTCGATGCGGGCGCCCTCCGTGCGCGACGTGTACTTCCAGGCGTTCGACAGCAGGTTGCGCATCGCGATGGTGAGCAACCGCGTGTCGGCATGCGCCCGCAGGTCGGGCGGCACCACGACCTCGACCACGCGGTCCGGGTCGCCGGCACGCAGGTCGGCGACGATCTCCTCGGTGAGCGCGGTGATGTCGATGCAGTCGCGGGCGACCGTGCTGGTCGGGATCTGGCTCAGTCGCAACAGGTCGTCAACGAGCCCGTGCATGCGGAGCGAGGCTGCGTGGATGCGACGCGCATGGTCCGCGACGTCGGTCGTGACGCCCTGCTCCAGGTCCTCGATGATGGCGCGACTGAATCCCTCGACGATCCGCAGTGGCGCCCGCAGGTCGTGGGAGAGGGTGTACCCGAAGGCCTCCAACTCGCGATTCACGCACGCGAGCTGGTGGGTGCGCTCGGCGACGCGGCGTTCGAGGTCCTCGTTGAAGCGGCGGGCGGCGAGTTCGGCCGCGCGACGCGCCGAGGTGTCCACCGACGAACGCAGCAGGTAAGCGACGTCCTGGTTGCGGCCCACGATGGGAATCATCGTGACATCGGCCGTTCGCGTCCCGGACGGCGTCTCGATCTCGTCGTCGAAGCGCACGACCTGGCGCGTGCGCACGGCATCGCGCGCGTAGGCCAGGTTCCGCTCGAGGAACCCATGATCCATCCCCGGCAGGACCAGCGCGGCATCGGCGGGATACTTGCCGAGGAGCGGCTCGGCCGAAGCCCCGGGCCACAACACCTGCACCAGCTCGATCGCCGCACGATTGAGGTGCACCAGCCGGAACTCCGTCCCCGGATCAACGGCGAACAACATCTGCACGTCGATGGTGGCGGCGCTGACCGCGCTCAGGCGTCGTTCCACATCGAGCGCCCGCGCCAGCGCCTGCTCACGCTGCGCGGTGAGCGCCGTGCCGATGAGCGTGAGCATCACCAGCAGGAAGTGGAAGGCCTGCACGTTGAGCACTTCGCGCGGCCCCGAGACGGAGGTCAGGGCCCCCGTCTGCCAGCGCACGCCGAGGGTGCCGGCGACACTGAGCACCACGACGACAAGGGC
>JAEUJK010000870.1 GCA_016794735.1 Gemmatimonadota bacterium
TACGGGAAGTACCTCGCGCAGATCGGCGGCTGCACCGGCTGCCACGGCCCGAGCCTGAGCGGTGGGCGCATCCCGGGAACGCCGCCGGAGATCAAGGCCGCGGCGAACATCACGCCCGAGGGCATCGGGCACTTCACCGAAGCCGACTTCTTCCGGGCGCTGCGGGAAGGCAAGCGGCCCGATGGCACCGACATCGACCCGTTCATGCCGTGGTCGCTCACGAAGCTGATGACCGACGACGACACCCGCGCGTTGTGGCAGTTCCTCATGACCGTACCGCGCAAGCCGTTCGGGGGGCGTTAGGCAGGGTGCGCGTCGTCGTGACCGGTGCCACGGGGTACCTGGGGCGGTCGTTGGGTGCGGCACTGGTGGAACGCCAGCATGCGGTCGTTGGACTGGTACGGCCGGGGGCCGAGGATCGGCTCCCGGCCGGCGTGCTTCCCCTCACCGGGAACGCGCTCGATGCACAGACCTTCGCCGGCGCGCTCGCCCCGGGCGACACGGTGGTCCACCTCGTGGGGACGCCGCATCCGGGCCCGGGCAAGGCCGCGCAATTCGAGGCGGTGGATTGGGCCTCCATTCGAGAGACGGTGTCGGCTTGCCGCCAGGCGAAGGTCGGGCACCTCGTGTACGTCTCGGTCGCGCATCCGGCCCCCGTGATGCGCGACTACATCGCGGTGCGTCGGCGCGGCGAGGCCCTCATCGCCGAGTCGGGGATCCCGCACACCATCCTCCGGCCATGGTATGTGCTGGGTCCGGGACACCATTGGCCGCACCTGCTCCGGCCGCTCTACGCGATCGCACGACAGGTGCCCTCGCTGCGCGATGGCGCCCAGCGACTCGGGCTGGTCACCCTGGCCGAGATGACCAACGCGCTGGCCGACGCGGTGGAGCGCGGACCGTCGTTCCCCGCGCGTGTGCTCGACGTCCCGTCGATTCGGCGGGCGCATCGCGCGGCGACCGCCGCGTAACACCTCCCCGGGGCCGACGGCGGACCGTGCCGGTTCGCACGCGGACGGGACGAACAAGGGCGGACCCGTCGGCCCGCCCCATTCGTCACCTGCAACCTTGCCCTAGGGGATGATCTTGCGATTGAGCTGGTCGCGCCCCTTCTCCACCGCGGGAATGCCCCGCACCATCCATTCCGGCGCCGGCTCGCCCTTGAGCTTGTTGGCGAAGAACTGCTGCATGCGCCGGTCGATGTCGAGCTGGTTCGCCCGCTTGCGCGGGTTGTGGCCGTCCCCGTTGTAGTTGACCATGTACACCTCCTTCTTGAGGCGACGCAGGCCGACGAACAACTCGATCCCCTGGTACCACGGCACCGCGCCGTCCGCATCGTTGTGCATGAACAACACGGGCGTCGTCACGCGATCCAGGTGGAAGAGCGGGGAGTTCTCGATGTAACGCACCGGCGCTTCCCACAGCGAGCCCCCGATGCGGCTCTGCGTCTTTTCATACTGGAACGGACGGGCCATCCCCGATTCCCAGCGGATGCCGCCGTATGCACTCGTCATGTTGGCCACCGGGGCGTTGGGCACGGCGGCGGCGAACATGTTCGTCTGGGTGATCAGGTACGCGCTCTGGTAGCCACCCCAGCTCTGGCCAGCGATCCCGATCGCCTTCGGGTTGACGAAGCCGCGCCCGATGAGGGACTGCACCCCCGGCACGATCGACTTGACCGCACTCGGCCCCGGCCAGCCCACCTCGTAGGTGATGTCCGGGAAGAAGACCAGGTACCCTAACGAGGTGTAGACTGACGGGTTGATCACATTGCGCCCGGTCGGGGCGTTGTAGTTGTGCAGGCCGTCCGACAGCATCTCGTAGTAGTACACGACCATCGGGTACTTCTTCGAGGCGTCGAAATCATCGGGCTTGTAGAGCAAACCCTTGAGGGTCTCGCCGTCGCCGCTCGTCCACCGCACCAGCTCCACCGTCGGCCACTTGTAGTCCTTCTGCTGCGGGTTGGCGTCGGTGATGCGCGTGGCCGCGGCCAGCGTGCTGCCGGTCCACAGGTTGGGGAACTCGGCGACGGTCTGCTGCGTGAACAGGTACTGCTCCGCCTTGCGAGCGCGGGTCGGGTTGCCGTAGTTGCGGTCGCCGTAGACGATGCGCTCGGGCGCGCTGTTCGCGGTCAACGACTCGCGGTAGAAGCCGGACGCCTTGGTCTCGTCGTTGAACGCGCGGAGCAGGAGCGGCTGCGCGGGATCGATGAAGCGATCATCTGGGTCGGTGTCGACCACGCGGAAGGTCGTCGTGGCACGCACGCCGGCCGAATCGGTGACCATGCGCGGCGCTCGCGTTCCGGTGGGATCGATCTCCCAGATGTCCCAGCGATCATAGACCAGCACCGACTTGTCGTCCTTCGTCCATCCGCCAAGCCCCCATGCAGGCGCGGTGCTCGGCGAGTCGTGCGTCTCCTGGTCGAAGCGCACACCCTTGAGTCCACCGGTCAACGAACGCGTCTGGCCGGTGGCAACGTTGTACGCGTGCCACTGCGCATCAGCGAACCAGGTGATGTACTTCGCCGCCGGTGACAACTGCGCGTTGAACTCCAGGCGCTGCGCCACCGTGGACTGCTTCCCCGTCGCGAGGTCGGTGAGGTAGACGTCGCTGCCGCCTTCACCCCACATGGACTCGACCGCGTAGGGCTCGCTGGTCGTGAGCATGGCAACGCGCGCATCATCGCTCACCGTCGCCTGCGGCATGTCATCGGTGGTGAGTCGCGTGGTCTTCTTCGTGCGCAGTGCGTGGATCGCGAGCCAGGTGCGGTCACGATCGCGCGCCACCGTGAGCTTCTGCGCCGGCTGCAGGCGATCGTCCTGCCAATGCCAGAGGTCGAGGATCGCCTTGTCGGAGAGCGAGTCGGTGGGGATCGTGTCGGCCGGCGGGTTCCCAATGGAGAACACGATCGCGGAGCCGTCCCGCGTGAAGTCGGTGCGTCCGCGGTCGCTCGGGCTCAAGCCGTCGACGGTGCCCGGGGCTGCCACCAGGGTTGCCGTGGGGGCGCGCATCGTCGCGTGGTAGAGCGCAAACCGCGGCTTGGCCGCGCGGAACTCCTCGCGGTTGGAGACAAAGGCCACCTGCGTCGCGGCACGATCCATCACCAGCGACTTGTAGTCACCCTCGCCGGACATGAGGGTCGCCGTCTGGCGCGTGGCGAGGGTGCGCACGTACGCGCCGTCGGACTGGGGGGTGCGCGACGCAACCGTGTACGCGACGTACCGCGCGCTGTCGTCCATGGTGTACGCGGTGACGTCCGCGACGCGTTCCTCGGAGCCGTCCGAGAGGTTGCGGATCACCAGGGTGGATCCGTACTCGCGTCGACGGCGGCTGATGGAATCCGCGACGGCGCGCACCGCGGAGGAGTCGCGTGGTGCCTCGGACTCGAGGAGGTAGACCAGGTACTGGCCCGACTCACGCCCCAGCCGGAAGGAGCGGACCCGCGGGACCTGCGCCACCTGGCCGCTGGAGAGGTCAATCACCGACAGCGAGGCCCGCGGCTGCTGCGACGCCGGACGCCGCGCCCGACGCGCCGCCTCGAACTCCGCCATCGGGGCATAGGCCAGGAAGACCGCATAACGAGAATCGGCGGTGACCTGGGCCGGGACGGCGACAAACGGGGAGTCGACCGTCACGCTCGTGACGGGGCGGCCGGTCCAGCCGCGCGGGGCCCGGTATTCGGTGCTGCCCTGCGTCGAGCGCACCACGACCTCCCCGTCGCCCACA